>JAZDPM010000199.1:0-2945 GCA_043797725.1 Chloroflexota bacterium | reverse complement strand
CTACGTCAACAGCGGCATCGTCTCCTCCCGCACCGACGTCCTCAACCTCCTTCGGCCCCTGGTCAAGCAGACCGTCTCGTACCGCTACTTTCGCGGTCGCGACCTCGTGGCCCACGGAACCGGCTGGGTGGAGCGGGTCGTCATCGACGAGCCGGAGACCTCGTCGTACTTCACGCCCGTGTCGATCTGCCTGAACGTCGATTCGTTCGAGCACCTGGAGTTCGAGACCCGGCCCGACCAGCTCATCGTGTACGCCCTGGTGGAGGGCGACGAGCGGGTCGTCCTCGAGTTCGCGCCGCTCGGCGAGAGGACGACCCGGGACCCCGAGCAGCTGGCCTTCGACACCAGCGGTTTCGTCCAGATGGAGCTGATGGGCCCCGAGGTCGACGAGGGCGCCTGACCCACGAGCGCGCGCCAGGGCGGGCCCTACGCCCCGCGCTCGCCCCGCACGTACGGGATCCCCAGTGCCGCCGGTGCGCCGACCCGCTTCCGAAGCGCCTCGCCCGAGACCGCGACGAGGACGACGGTGACGAGGACGTAGGGGAACATCTGGAGGAAGAACGTGAGGGTGTGGTCCTCGAAGAACGGGTTGCGGAACCCGAACAGCTCCTCCGGCCCCTGGAGATCGATGATCATCCGCCGGATCGCCCCGAAGGCGAAGGCCCCGACCGCCGCCCATACCGGATTCCAGCGGGCGAAGATCACGATCGCGATCGCGATCCAGCCGGCGCCGCCCGTCGTGAGGTCGCTGAACCAGCCCGGCGAGATGGCGAGGGTGATCGTCGCCCCGCCGAGGCCCGCGAAGAGCCCGCCGACGAAGACGTAGGCGTAGCGGAGCCGGTAGACGTCCACGCCGAGGGTGTCGGCCGCCGTCGGGCTCTCGCCGACTGCCCGCAGGTGGAGGCCGGGGCGCGTCCGGTTGATCCAGTACCAGGCGGCCGGCACGACGAGGAAGCCCAGGTAGACCAGCAGGCTCTGGTTCGTGAAGAAGATCGGCCCGACGACGGGCACGGCGGAGAGGACCGGAATCGACGCGGTCGGGATGAGGGCGATCGCGCCCGCCTTGCTCAGGTCCTCCCCGAGGACCCGGGCGAGGCCGCTGCCGAGGAACGTGAGGGCGAGGCCCGAGACGACCTGCTCGGCCTGGAAGCTGATCGTGATGACGGCGTGGAGGAGCGAGAGGAGGCCCCCGGCCAGCATCCCGAGGACAAGCCCCAGCCACGGGTTGCCGGTCGCGACGGCGGTGCCGAAGGCCACGACCGCCCCCATGAGCATCATCCCCTCGACGCCCAGGTTGAGGACGCCGGCCCGCTCGGCGAAGATCTCGCCGAGCGCGGCGAAGAGCAGGACCGTCCCGGAGGCGACCCCGGCGGCGAGGATGATGGTCGGGTCCATCAGGCGGCCCGCCGCTCGATCCGGAAGCGGTAGCGCAGGAACACCTCGCTCGCGATGAGCGCGAAGAGGATGATCCCCTGGATCATCGCCGGGATCCCGGATGGCTGGATCTCGCGACCCGCGAGGATCAGGGCCCCGAAGGCGATCGCCGCCACGACGACGCCGTACGGGTTGAGCTTCGCGATGTAGGCCACGATGACGGCCGTGAAGCCGTAGCCGGGCGAGATCGCGAGCTGGAGACGGTGGACGACCCCGGCTACCTCGCTCATCCCGGCCAGGCCGGCGAGGGCTCCCGAGATAGCGAACACGATGATCGTGTTCCGGACCACGTTCACGCCCGCGTACCGGGCAGCCCGCGGGCTGTCGCCGATGAGCCGGATCTCGTATCCGAGCCGGCTCCGGTAGACGAGGAAGTAGACCAGGACGGAGGCAACCAGCCCGATCAGGAGCCCGAAGTGAACCGTCAGGCCGGAGAGCGCCGGGACGGGTTCGGCAAGATCAGAGAGCCGGGGAAGCCACGCCTCGCGCGGGAATTGCGGCGTCAGCTGGAAGCCGCCCTCGCTCCACGGTCCGAATACCCAGAACGAGATCCACAGCGCGGCGACGTAGTTGAGCATGAGGGTGACGATGATCTCGTTCACCCCGCGGACAGCCTTGAGGATGCCGGGAATCGCCCCGTACGCAGCCCCGACGAAGGTCGCCGCGACCATCATGAGGGGGATCGTGACGATCGCCGGCGTGCCGGCCGGAACGACGGGGGCGAGGACGATCGCGGAGGCCGCCCAGGCGCCCATCAGGAGCTGGCCCTCCGCGCCGATGTTCCACAGGCGCATCCGGAACGCGATCGCGCAGGCGAGGCCGGTCAGGATGAGCGGCGTCGCCTTCACCAGCGTGTCGGAGAGGACGCCCAGGCTCCCGAACGACGAGCGCAGGATGTGCGCGTAGATGGCGACCGGGTCGCCCCCGGCGAAGGCCAGGATCACGCCGCCGATCAGGAGGGCGACGGCGACGGCGCCGACCGTGGTGCCCAGCGGGAGCCAGCGCGGAACTTCAAGACGCCGCTCGGCGCGGACCGTCCAGGGGAGGGAGACTCGGGCGCGCCCCGGCCGGCGCGCCGGCGCCCGGGCCGTCACGGGACGAGCCTCGTCGGGTCGACCGGCTCGCTGGACCCCGCGCGCCGGCCACCCGTCATGAGGAGCCCGATCTCGGCCACGTCGGCCTCGGCCGCGTCGAGGAGGCCGACGATCCGGCCCTCGTAGATGACGGCGACCCGGTCCGAGAGGGCTAGCACCTCGTCGAGGTCCTCGCTGATGAGGATCGTTGCGGAGCCGGCCTCGCGCTGCTCGAGGATGAGCCGGTGGACGGTCGTGATCGCCCCCCCGTCGCGGCCGCGCGTCGGCTGGACGGCGACGAGGAGTCGGGGGGCCGAGGCGATCTCGCGGGCGAGGATGAGCCGCTGCAGGTTGCCCCCCGAGAGGAGGCGGGCCTCGGTCTCGACCGAGGGCGCGGCGATCGAATAGGCGTCCCGGAGGCGGTTGGCGAAGCGGCGC
>JAZDPM010000289.1:0-2100 GCA_043797725.1 Chloroflexota bacterium | reverse complement strand
CGCCCGGATCGTGTACAGGGCGCCCTTCACGTTGATGTCGATCATCTCGTCGAGCTGGTCGAGCGGGAGCTCCAGGAACGGACCGTACGCGCCCACGCCGGCGTTGACCACGAGGATGTCGAGCCCGCCGTGCCGGTCGACCGTGGCGGCGACCAGCGCCGCCAGCGACGCCGGATCGCGGACGTCGCTGGGCATCGCCACCGCGCCCGGAATCCCGAGATCGGAGCCGCTTCTCGAGGCGAGTCCCAGCCGCACGCCGGCCCGGTCGAGCTCACGTGCCACCGCGGCTCCGATCCCGCGACTCGCGCCGGTCACGAATGCCACTCTGCCGTCGAGTCGCTCCATGGGGTCCTCCTTTGCCCGCGCCCTGAAGCTGCCTGCCCGGCACGGATACGAACTTGACACGAGCCCGTCAAGTGTACGAGCCTTACGGTGGTTTGGAAGAGAGGAACACAAACCCGTGACATCCGGTCGCGATGACATCGGCCTGCGGAGTGAGAAGGTTCGCCGGGCGAACCTCAGCGTGGTCCTTCGCGCTCTCCACGAGGACGGCCCGCTGTCGCGCTCGGAGCTCGTCACCCGGACCGGCCTGACGCGCAGCGCGATCCGCGGTCTCATCGGCGAGATCTCGGCCGCCGGCCTCGCCCTCGAGGAAGGCGCTGTACGCCTCGGCACTCCGGGCCGCCCGTCCCCCCTCGTACGGATCGATCCCGAAGGGGCCGTTGTCCTGGCCCTCGAGATCGCGGTGGACTCTCTCGCCGTTGCGCTCGTCGGTCTCGGCGGCACGGCGCTCGAGGTCATCCGCGTCGACCGGCCGCGGGGCCACTCGTCCGTCGACGATGTCGTGGGCGACCTCGTCGAGCTCGTCGAGCTCCTGCGGGCCCGCAGGCCGGCGACCGGTCCGCTCACGGCGGTCGGCGTCGCGGTCGTCGGCGTCGTCCGGCGGACCGACGGCCTCGTCTCGATGGCGCCGAACCTCGGCTGGAGGGACGTCCCGCTCGGCGAGCGTCTCGCGGCCGCGCTGGGGACGAGTGTCCCGATCGCCGTTGCCAACGAGGCGGATCTTGGCGTGCTCGCGGAGCACCGGCGGGGCGAGGCCATCGGCGTCGATGACGTCCTGTACATCTCGGGCGAGGTCGGCGTCGGCGGTGGCCTCATCGTCGACGGCCGGCCGCTGACCGGGGCCGCCGGGTACGGCGGCGAGGTGGGACACATCCCGCTCGACGCCTACGGCGAGGCGTGTCGCTGCGGCTCGGTGGGCTGCTGGGAGACGCTCGTCGGCGAGGGGGCCCTTCTGCGGCTGGCCGGACACCCGCCGGATGGTGGGCGCGCGGCGGTGGAGGCCGTGCTGCGGCAGGCCGTCGATGGCTCGCCGAGGGCGCTTGCCGCTCTCGAGCACGTTGGCCGATGGCTTGGCATCGGCCTCGCCGGGCTCGTCAACATCCTCGACCCGCGGCTGATCATCCTGGGAGGCCTGTTCGGCCGGATCCATCCGTTCGTCCACGACGCGCTCGTGGGCGAGCTGGACCGTCGGGCGCTGCCGGCGCCCCGGGCCCTGGTCCGGATCGTGTCGGCGCGCCTCGGCATCGATGCACCACTGCTCGGCGCCGCCGAGCTGGCGCTCGAGCCACTGCTCGCGGATCCTGCGACCCGGGTCGGGCCGCGGGACGCGCTCACCGAGCGGATGAGCGCGTGAGCGATCACGACCCGACGCGGCTGGTTGCAGGCCCCGCCGACCAGTTGCCGGACACCCGATTGGGGCTTGAGGAGGGTGATAGCCTAGCGCCGTACCGACGATCGAGCGAATGCTCTATGTGGTGCTCAGGGGAGGATCGAACGAATATGGTCAAGCGCAGACTGGCGGCGCTCATCGGAGTTGCCGCTGTCGTGGCCGCGGCCTGTGGCGGAGGGGCAACTGCCTCGCCGTCCGCCGGCGGTGGCTCAGCCGCCGGGTGCACCGTCGGCGTCTCGTGGAACAACTACCAGGAAGAGCGCTGGGCGAAGTGGGACGAGCCCGCCCTCAAGAAGGCGATCGAGGACGCCGGCGGGAAGTACATCTCCAACGATGCCGCGTCGTCGTCCGAGAAGCAGGCCTCGAAC
>JAZDPM010000146.1:0-2850 GCA_043797725.1 Chloroflexota bacterium | reverse complement strand
GCCGGGTGGACGTCCGAGCGCTTCTCGAGCGGGACGACCTGGGCACGGCCCTCGATGACGACGACGTGATCGCCGTAGGGGTCGCAGTTGAGGTGAAACGACACGGCCCCGTTGGCGGCGATGTTGCGGACCTTGGGCGTGTCGGGGCGGCTGTAGAAGAGGATCCCGTCGCCGTCCCAGAGGAACGAGATGACCGCGGTCCGGGGGCGCCCGTCCGCGGACACGGTGGTCAGCCAGCCGACGACGTCGTGGGCCAGGTGCTCGCGGGCCCCCCCGGCGTCCGCGCCGACCAGGGCGCCCCGCACGGTCTCGGGAAGCCCTGGGCCCAGCGGGAAGGTGCCGGCCGCGCCGGGGCCGTGATCGTTCATGGCTGGTCCTCCCGGGTTGATGGCAGCCGGCGGATCGGGTCACCCTGGCGGACCGTGCCGGGCCGCACCACCCGGGCGTTGAGGCCGCGCAGGCGGAGCGCCCGACCCTCGGGGGAGTTGACGAAGCGCAGGGCCTCGCTGCCGAAGCGCGTGTTGAACTTGGAGCAGCCCGTGTGCGGAGGCTCGGTCACCTCGATGATCGCTTCGCCGACTGCGAGCCGCGTGCCCGCCGGGAGGTTCGCGAGCCCCAGGTCCAGGTCGACGTACAGCTGGTCGCCGGCCAGGGGCCAGGCGCCCCGGTCACCCCGCGCGAGGAGGTCGACCACCCGGGCATTCATGACGGTGAGCTGCCGGTCGGGCTCGGCCGACCCATCGGGCGTAGAGCGGCTGCCCCGCGCCCGCCAGTCGTCCCCGACGAGGCCGTCCTCGACCGTGAGCAGGCCCTCCTCGAGGACCTCGCGCTCGTCCTGCGCCGGCCGCCGGGCGATCATCTCGACGGTTCCGGCGTCGGCGGGCGCGCCGCGGATCGCCTCCAGCCCCGCCGCCAGCTCCTGCACTCCCACGTGTGCCATGGATCCCTCCTAGAGCCCGAATTGTCCCACGGCCGTGGTGGCCAGCTCGTGCCCGATGGCCAGGCTCGCGGTCGCGGCCGGCGACGGCGCGTTCTGCACGTGCAGCACGTGCGGACCACGGGCGATCGCGAAGTCCTCGACGAGCGAGCCGTTGCGGCGCAGCGCCTGGGCCCGGATCCCGGATGGACCCCAGCTGAGGTCGGCGAGGGCGACGCCCGGCGTGAACCGCCGAAGCGCGCGCAGGAAGAGCCGCAGGGAGAGGTCGCGGACCATCTCTGCGGCCCCGGCGCGCCAGTACCGGCCGGCCAGGCGCAGGAAGCCGCGGTCGCCCAGGATGCCCGCCAGCTCGCGGGCGTCGATGTCGCGGCGGCGGTAGCCCTCCCGGGCGTAGGCGAGCACGGCGTTCGGGCCGGCCCAGACCGCGCCCTCGATCCGGCGCGTGAGGTGGACCCCCAGGAACGGGAAGCGGGGGTCGGGCACGGGGTAGATGAGGGTCCGGCAGAAGCGCCTGGCCTCCGGGCGCAGGACGGCGTAGTCGCCGCGGAACGGAACGATCCGCAGGTCGCCCGCGTCGCCCGTCATGGCCGCGAGACGGTCCGCGTGGAGCCCGGCGCACGTCACGAGGTCGCGGGTCGCCACCGCGCCCACGGTCGTCTCCAGGACCAGGCCGTCGCTCGTCCGGCGGATGGCGGTCACCTCCGCACCCGTCCGGATCTCGCCGCCCCGGGCGCGGACGGCGTCGCCGAGGGCCAGCGCGAAGCGGCCCCAGTCGATGATCCCGGTCGTCGGCACGTGGAGCGCGCGGAGTCCGCGCACCTCCGGCTCGACCTCCCGCATCTCCCCCGGCTCCAGCTCGCGGAGCGCCACCCCGTTCGCGCGGGCGCGCTCGGCGATGGCGGCGAGCCGGGGGAGCTCGGCCTCCTCGGTCGCCACGATCAGCTCGCCGCAGATCTCGTAGGGGATCCCGTGCTCGTCGGCGAAGGCGAGCGCGTCGCGCATCCCCTCGGCGCAGAGGCGCGCCTTGAGCGATCCCGGCACGTACGTGTTCGGGGAGTGGATCACCCCACTGTTGCGCCCGGTCTGGTGGGCAGCGAGCCGGCTCTCCTTCTCGAGGACGACGAGGCGCAGCGCCGGCCGCGCCTCCAGGAGCCGGTACGCGGTGGCGAGGCCGACGATCCCCCCGCCGACGATCACGATGTCCGCCCGCCTGGTCATGGCGCCCGGGTCGTCATCGGCGTTCGTCGCCGGCGCCCGCCTGCCATCGGGGTCAGGCGCCCAGGCGGAGGGCCGGCAGGACGTCCTTGCCGAAAGCCTCGATGAACGAGGCCTGGTTGCGGCCGACGTTGTGGAGGTGGATCTCGTCGAAGCCCATGTCGACGTAGTGCTGGATGTGGGCCGCGTGGACGGCGAGGTCGGACGAGATCAGGACGCGGTTCCGGAAGTCCTCCGGCCTCACCATCCTGGCCAGGGCGGCGAAGTCCTCGGGATTCCTGATGTCCTGCTTCGGGAAGGGCATCCCGCCGGTAGGCCACTCGCGGACCGCGTTCTCGGCCGCCTCCTCGTCGGTCGGCGCCCAGCTGACGTGGATCTGCAGGAGCTTGGGCATCCCCGCCGGGTCCTTGCCGGCCTCGCGCGCCCCTTCGGCGAACCTGTCCCAGAGCATGCCGATCTTCTCGTCGGCCGCGCCGACCGTGATCATCCCGTCGGCGAACTTCCCGGTCTTCTTCGCGTTCAGCGGGCCTGCGGTGGCCACGTAGACCGGCACGGGCTGCTCGGGGCGGGTGTAGAGCTTCGCGGACTCCAGGCGGAAGTGGTCGCCGCGGTGGCGGACGACGTTCCCCGTGAACAGCTTCGCGATCACCTCGATCGCCTCGAACAGCATCGCCGAGCGGGTGCCGATCTCCGGCCAC
>JAZDPM010000140.1:0-3471 GCA_043797725.1 Chloroflexota bacterium | reverse complement strand
GGTGAAGACCCGGATCTCGTCGCCCCCGGGGATGTGCGTGTCGGGCGCGCTGCGGAAGACCACCTCCGCGCCCTCGCTGCGCCCGATCCAGTTCGTCTGCATGACGCGGATGGGCTCGGGCCAGTCGATGCCGCGAAAGTCGAGCAGCTCGTCGGCGTACTTCGTGATCCGCAGGAACCACTGGGCCAGGTCGCGCTTCTCGACCTTCGCGCCACAGCGCCAGCAGCGCCGGTCGGCGCCCTCGACCTGCTCGCGGGCGAGCGTGCCGTCGTTGGGGCACCAGTCGACCGGCGCGGTGGCCCGGTAGGCGAGCCCGGCTTCCAGGAAGCGCAGGAAGAGCCACTGGTTCCAGCGGTAGTAGGCCGGGTCGGAGGTGACGACCTGGGCGTCCCAGTCGAAGGTCGCGCCCATGCTCCGCAGCTGGCGGCGCATGATCTCGATGTTGCGCGACGTCCACTCCCGCGGGTGGATCCTGTTCTTGATCGCCGCGTTCTCGGCCGGCAGCCCGAAGGCGTCGAAGCCGACCGGGAAGAAGACGTTGTAGCCCTGCATCCGGCGGTAGCGGGCCAGGGCGTCGGTGGGCGTCTTGACGTACCAGTGGCCGACATGCAGGTTGCCCGACGGGTAGTCGTACATCGTCAGGAGGTAGTACTTCGGCCGCGCCCTGTCCGCGAGGTTGGTCCGGTGGAGCCCGAGCTCGGCCCACCGCTCCTGCCAGCGCGGCTCGATGGAGGCGGGGTCGTAGCGCTCGATCCGGGTCCGTTCGGTGGTCACGTTGTGGGCCTCACGTACGCGACGACCCCCCGCCGGTCGGGCGAGGGGTCGAGTCGGCGGTGGCGTCAGAGGGCTGGTGGAGCTACGGGGACTCGAACCCCGGACCTTCTGAATGCCATTCAGACGCTCTTCCAGCTGAGCTACAGCCCCATCGGTCCGAGGGCGAAGTATAGCGGAAGACGGCGTCGTCCAAGGGCGTCGGGATCAGGGCACCGGCCAAGGCGCGGAGACAGTCGGCTCCCCGACGCGCACGCGGTACGGCCGGCATCGAGAACGAGTCCACCGGGACCTGGGGCCGCGGAGGTGCCTGTTGCGGTTCGGCCGCGCCCCGCGCAGCGGGCCGCGTCCCGTGGATCCAAGGAGGCAGCCAGCCCCGTCGCCAGGCCCGTGGCGCGGTCGTCACCCCTTGTGTGCGCCCCCCTGATGCCCTACCGTCCCCCGATCGTCGCGATAGGAGGAGGGCTGGCGTGAAGCTGATCAACACCGACGGGATGGCGCTCATCGGGCCGGGATCGGAGTGGTTCTGGACGGCGCTCGGCGGCGTCGCCCTCACGGTCACGTTCATCGCCATCTACCGGCAACTCCGGCTGCAGCGGAGCGCCGAGGCGATCGAGCACCTGGCGTCGCTGAAGCGGGAGTGGGACTCCGAGGGGATGGCCCGGAGCGTGCTCACCACCCTCCTCGCCATCCGGGACGGGCGCGACCCGACGCGTCTCCCCATCGCCGCGCACGACATCGGCGACTTCTGGCAGCGCGTCGGCTACATGGTCCGGGAGAGGGACGTCGACCGGCACCTCGTCCACCAGTACCTCTCCGCCGAGATCCGGGCCTGGTGGCTGTGGCTCGCCCCGACCGTGCGCTTCTGGCGCGAGACGGAGGGGCTCCCGTCCCTCTACGGGCACTTCGAGTGGCTGGCCGGGCTCATGGTCGAGATGGACCGGAAGGCGGGCAGGACGATGACTTCCGACGAGGGATCGGTCGCCCGCTCCCTCGCCGCCTCCATCGAGATCTGCCTGCACCAGATCCGCACCGGCGAGGAGCTGCGGACCGTCATCGTCCGCCCGACGTCCCCCGCGACGCTCGCGCCCCAGTCGGCACCGTCCCCGGACGCCGGATGACCGAGAGCCGGTAGCGGATCTCCAGGCGCGACCCGCGTCGCCCGACCGAACCCTGGATGGGGACTGCGGCGAGGGGGTCGGGGACTCCCGGGCCACCTCAGGGGGCGGGCGTCGCGCGCTCTTGGACCTGGACGTGCCACAGGAGCGTCGCCGACCCGGTGACGCCTCCCGGGCCCGGAAGGGTCAGCGTGACCGAGATCACCCAGTCCCCGATGTCACTCAGCGACAGCGACATCGCGTCCACCACTGGGTAGTCGCCGTATTGCGGGTAACTGTCCGACCCGAACGACGTGGCCCCGGCCGCGGCCTGCTGCAGGGTCCACCCGGTTGCGCAGAGGCCGGCCGGCAGAGCCAGCGACCACGGCCCGTCGACCGCTCCCCGCGAGCCGACCGGGGCCGGCAGCGAGCCGGCGGTCGCAAGCTCGCGAGCCGCCATCGCCCGTGAGCCGGCCGGCAGCTCATAGGCAACGAGGGCGCCGGCTTCCTGCGTCGCGTCCGGCGACGAGCGAAGGCCGATTCGGGCCACCAGGTCCGGGGTGGGCGTGTCGCAGGCGACGTCGACAGGCTGGCCGACCACTACCGAGTACCCGAGGAGGTCGTCGGCGTGCGTCGGTCGACGCTCGACGAGGAGCACGGTCTCGCCGCCCCGCGCATCGGGGAGGTCCACGGCGATGGGCGTGGTGTCCCTCGGCAGGCCGGCGCAGGCAACCGGCGTCCATCGGTCGGCCGGCGGCGCGGTCCCGGCCGTCGTGGCCGCCACGAGGATGGATCCGTTGCCGGTGCAGGCGACGGACGCGACGACGGGGCCGGCGCGCAGCGGCCGGCTGGCAGGGCCGCCGAAGGTCGTGACGCCATCGGCCGGCGAGTCGGCTCCGCCGTGCTCGGCCGTCCACGTGGGAATGACGCGGTACGGAAGCGAACCTGCTGGTGGCGCGTCGAAGACGAGCCTGCCGCCGGGTGATGCTCCAGCGGACGGCGCCGGACCGGTCGTCGTCACGTCCACGCGGAAGAGGAGCGACGCGACGCTCCCCGCGGTGCTGCCGAGCAGGGCAAGCCGGACCCGGACGACCCACCTCCCCACGGGCGGCTCGGCCAGCCCGAGCATGCCGCCCGGGCCGCCCGGCGTCACGTTCGAGGAGTCGATCTCCAGCGGCGTTGCCCCCGGGTCGTCGACCGGCACGGCCTCGGCCGCCACGTAGAACGGACACGCGCCATCGGGCAGGAGGAGGCGCAGCCCGGCCCCGACGAACGTGCGCGCGGCCGCCATGCCGGCGGCGTTCGCGGCCGGCCTCGGGCTGGCGTAGGCAGCGCCGCCCACTCCCCCCGGCAGCCCCGCGACGAACGGCTCCCCGGGCCCGCCAATCCGGGTCCCGGCGAGGTTCCCGTCCGGGGCCGGAGCGCAGAACGGACGCTCGTCCGGAATCGCGGTCGTCGCGGCGCGCGCCCAGCCGACGAAGCGGGCGCCGGCCGGGAGCTCCGCCCAGCGACCCGAGACACCGTCGACGAAGAGGTCTCCGGTCGCCCGGTAGACGATCAGCCCGCGCCCATCCGACGCCACGCCGGCGATCGCGTTCCGGTC
>JAZDPM010000127.1:0-3256 GCA_043797725.1 Chloroflexota bacterium | reverse complement strand
CGGGTGAGGCAGGTGGGGCCGCCCGAACCGTTGATCCCGATCTCGAACGCGGCGTACGGGTGGACCTCGCACCCGGCGGCCTCCAGGGCGCGGCGGGTGGCGGGGTTGCCGTCGGCGACGACGCAGACCCCGGGCCGCATGGCCAGGACGTTGCAGCCGAGCGTCCGGAACTCCTCGTCGGGCACGGGCACCATCCGGATCCCGAGGTCGCCGAGCAGCTCCCAGAGGCCGACCGGCAGGAGCGGCAGGTAGACGACGGCGAGATCGTCGGCGACCGGCGAGATCACGGAGAGGAGGTGGAGCAGCTCCGCGTCGCCGCGCCACCAGGGGACGTCGAAGACGCGCACGTCACCGCCGACGAGACCGGCCAGCCGGCTGACGCCCGCGCCGTTCGTCCGGAGCGTCCGGCCGACGCACAGGAGGTCGGGCCGGAGCCAGAAGGTGTCGCCGCCGTCGACGGTGCCGGGAGCCGCGATCCGCCCCAGCGACGGGACGCCGCGCGCGGTCAGCCAGGTCTCGATCTCGGCCTCCTCGCCCCGGCGCGTCGGCTTGCCGGAGCGGAGGGCGAGCGACCCGCGGTCGGTCACGAGGAGCGGGTCGAAGGCGTAGACCAGATCCGGGTGCCGCGTGGCCACCGCCCCCAGCTCGTGGACCCGCACGCCGAGGCGCGCAAGGAGGCCGGTGAAGGCATCGTGCTCGCGCTGGGCCAGGGCCAGGTCGACCCGGTGGAGGAAGCCGTGGGCCGGGTCGTCGAAGGCGGCCCCGAATGCCGCGCCGGGCCGCTGCACGAGGACGTCGCGCAGGGGCGCCGTCATCGACTGGGCCCCGAAGGCGGCCAGGGGCTCGGGTGTCATGGCCGGCAGGATACCGGTACCGGGGCCTCCGGGGGATGGCCCCTGTCGTGGGTTGGTCGCGACACTCCCCGGCGAGGCCGGGCGACGGCGGCCGATCAGGCCGTGGCGAGCTCCACGAGCGGCCCGACCTCGTAGCCGGCGGTCTCGGCATCGGCGGCGAGGCGCAACGCGAGTGCGTGGGCTCCGCCAAGGTCCGCCTCCACCACGGCCTCGTCACCGTCGCTGCCGCCGCCGACCACGGCGACGAGCACCACCATCCAGCGCAGCGCCGCCTCGAACGACTCGCGGTTGAAGTAGGAGATGCCCTCGTGGCGGTTGACGCCAAGCCAACGGCCCAGGTCGTCGTCGGCGAACCAGGCGCGGACGAGCCGTCCCGCGCGCTCGGCGGCCGGCGCCGCGAGCGCAGCCGCGCCCGGGCGGGCGACGAGGTGGCGGACCGTCTCCACGGTCCACCACGCCGCGCTCTCGTCCAGGCCGCGCCAGCGGTAGGCGTCGGCGAAGACGCGCCCCAGGCGGGCCCGGTCGAACCACCCGCGCGCCGTGCGGGCGTCGGGGTGAGGCTCGAGCACGGCCGCGATCGCATCGGCCGCCAGCCAGCCCAGGAGTGCCCCCCAGGTCGCGGTGTCCGGCGGCAGCGCAGCCGCCACGAAGGCCCGCGGGGCGTCCGCGGCAAGGTCGGTCGCGGGTTCCACGAGGGCTGCTTCGAGCGCGGCCTGGAGGCGGGCACCGAACTGGTCGGCGCCCTCCTCGAGGTCATGGTCGGGGACGGGCGCGTTGGCCGCTGCGCGGATCGCCCGCAGGGCGTCGAGGGCCCGTGCCCGCCACGCCTCCACGAGGGCGTCAAGGTCCGGCGGAGCGGGGGCCGGTGGAGCGGGGACCGCCGCAGTCTCCTTGGCGGCCGGCGCCGTTGGAGCGGGGACCGCCGGAGTCTCCCTTGCGGCCGGCGCCGTTGCGCGAGCCGCGGCCGCCAGGTGGGCGCCGAGCGCCTCGGTGGCTTCGCGCACGAGGGCGTCGTTGACGAGGATGGCGACCGCGTCGTGGAGCGGCCGGAGGCGCCGCTCGGCCATGGCCGCCTCGACGCTGGGGACCCCGGCCCCGCCCAGGTCGCCGGCGAAGGCGCGGTACTCCGCGGCGGCCTCCCCGCCGATCTCGCGCCAGTCGAGGAAGACGCGCGCCCCGTACGCCTCGAGCTCCACGCGGAGGCCTCGGTCGCGCAGGTCGCCCGTCTCCCGGACGTACTCCATGCCGTCGAGCGTGTCGCGGAAGAGGACGACCGCCCCCGGGTCCGCGGAAAGGCCGAGGCCGTCGGCCAGCGAGGAACGCACGAGGTGCTTCGCCCCGCCCTCGTCCTTGACGGCAAAGGCCACCGAGTCGCGGATCCGCCCGTGCATCGAACCGAACCGGTTGTGGTAGATGACGAGGGTGCGCTCCCCGCCGCTCCGGTTCGAGTAGGCGAGCACGTCCTCGTTGACGTGGCCGGCGTCGTCCACGACGTCGTAGAGCCGGAAGTCCTGGACCTCGGCGAAGATGCGCCGGCGATGGAGGAGCGGGAAGAGCTGCCCCTCGTGGCGGGCCACCAGCCCCTCGTTGGGACGCTCGTCCCAGTACGCCCGCCGGAACTCCATCCCGTACTTCTCGGCGAACCCCTCCACCTGGCCGTGCCCGAACATGGGCAGGCCCGGCATGGTCGCGAGGACCGTCGCGACCCCGAAGTACTTGTCGCCGGTCCCGAACTGCTCGATCGCCGTCTTCTCGTCCGGGTTGTTCATGAAGTTGACGTAGCGCTTGAGGATCTCGGGATCGAACTCCAGGGTGTTCTTCACGAGAAGCCGGTACTCGGCGTTCTTCTCGTCCCGGAGCATGTGCATGAAGGCGCTGTTGTAGACCCGGTGCATGCCCAGGGTGCGGACGAAGTAGCCCTCCATCATCCAGAAGGCCTCGGCCAGGAGGAGCGTGCCGGGCACCTCGGCCGCGACGCGGTCCACGACCTCCCGCCAGAACTCCTCGGGGATGGCGGCGTCGAACGCCTCCCTGGTCATGGCGGACTCGGCGCGCGACGGGATCGCGCCGCCCTGCCCGGGCTCCGGGTACCAGAGGCGGGCGATGTGCTTCTTGGCCAGGGTCATCGCGGCGTCGAAGCGGATGATCGGGAATCGCCGGGCTACGGCGAGGATCGTCTGGATGACGGCCTCGCGGACCTCGGGCTTCAGGTAGTCCAGCTGGGCGGTGTCGTTCCAGGGCATGCTCGTGCCGTCGTTGCCGTGGTAGACGTAGCGGACGTCGCCCGTCCAGCGGTCCTCGCGGCGGAAGACGACCGCCGCGTCCGTCGAGCTCCAGTAGTGGTCCTCGATCTGGATCCCTACCCGCGGGTCGTCCGAGAGGTCGGTCCCGCCGAAGGTGTA
>JAZDPM010000114.1:0-2419 GCA_043797725.1 Chloroflexota bacterium | reverse complement strand
CGACTCGAAGACGATGCAATCGTCGGGCTCGTCGGGCATCTCCTCGTGCGGCAGCCCCCGGGACGAGCCATCGTCGTGGATCGCCTCGTTCGCCAGCACGACGTTGCCGAAGTGCCGTGTCCGCCAGGCCTCGCTCTTTTCGGCCGACCCGCCCGACAGGACGACGATCTCCCAGGGCGGCACCTGCTCGGCCTCGGTCAGGTCGTGGAGCACCTTCCGCAGTGCCTCCATCGTCGCGGATCCCGGCTCGGCCTCGATCACCCGGTGGCGGACCCCGCCCTCGCGGAAGGCGCTGATCTCCTCGCCGCCGTGGTAGAAGCGGCCGGCCAGCGCGGCCACCGACTCCGGGTTGCGCCAGTTCTCGTGGAGCTCGATCCGCTCCAGCCCGAGCTCTCTGACCACGTCGTCGCGGTAGAGTGCCTGGCCGGGGTCGTGGAAGACCCACAGGACGTCCTCGCCCGGGGCGTGGAGCAGGAAATCGAGCGTCTCGAGCCAGCCCAGGGCGAAGTCCTGGCCCTCGTCGACGACGACCGCGTGGAAGCGCTCGGAGGGCAGCGCGTCGATCGCGTCGTGCAGCGCCGCCGGCAGCGTCTCGTCCCACCATCCCTGGGGGATCGGCGCCGGCCGCGCCGAAAGAACGCCGGTGGCCTGACCCAGCCGCTCGCAGAGGCGGTGGAAGGTGGTGACCTCCAGCCCGCCGGGTGCTTCCGTATCAGCAAGCTCGCGCAGTAGCGTGGTAGCAAGGCGCTGGTTGAAGCACACGAGCAGCGTCCGGTACCCCTCGCGCGCGAGCCGTCTCGCCTTCTCGGCCGCCAGCATCGACTTGCCCGACCCGGCCGGCCCCACCACCTCGATCCGGCGCCTCGAGCGCGCCCGGTTGAGGATCAGCTCCTGCTCCCGCGACGCGTCGAGCAGCTCCGCCCGGTCGTCGGCGATCCGGCCGCGAACGAGCCGGCGCATCACGAGGGTGGGGGAGAGAAGCTCGTCGAGGAGGCGCATCCCGGCCTCCCCGAGCGGCCAGCCGCGCATGCCGTCGCCGAGGAAGTAGGCAACCGCCCGCTCGACCCAGGCCCGGGCGCCCACCGGGGTCTCGAGGGCCGTCGCGTCGAGGACGATCTCGGGCGGCGCGTCCGCTCCCAGGAGGACGTGGCCCGGCGGCAGGCTCGCGAGGTCGACCTCGGGAAAGGCGACGCCGTGGCCGGCGTGGGGCTCGGCTCGGTGGTCGGCGCCGCGCTGCGACGGCCAGCCGGGCAGCGAGACGAGCTTGCGGACGAGCTGCTTCTGGCTCCGCATCGCCTGCTCGAACGGCGACCGGTCGAGCAGGATCGGGCCCAGCCACCAGCGCCCCTGGCCGTCCCGGGAGGGCTCGCCGGCCTTGACCTCGAGGACCAGGATCCCGTGCTCAGGATGGGCGATGACGAGGTCGGCCTCGCCGTCCTCGGCCGGCCCGCGGTCGCGCATCGGCCCGGTCCAGTTGACGTTCGGGTAGAGGCGGTACTCGGACGGCAGGGCGTCGCGCAGCCGCTCCTCGACCCGTCGTTCGGTTTCCTCGCCCCGTGTCATGAAGGGAGTGTCGCAGATGGATCGCACCCCCCACCCGGTCGGGCGCAACAGTCCCACCCGCGCAGCCGTCGCGGGCAGGCGACATGGTCCCGCCGGGTGCGCATCGGAGGCAGGTGAGTTGCAGGTCTTCTGCCGCGAACGGGGCTCGCGAGCGTGCGCCGTGTCAGGCGTGATCGGGCGCGAACGCGCGCTCGGAGGCCCGGGGATGCCGTCGGGCGCGGGTCCGGGGCTCGGCGCTGCCGGCGAGGCCGACGCGACCATGGACCGCCGCTCGCGGTTGCACGACGTGGCCGCGAGCGAGCCTCCCGGCGGCCGGGTCGAGTGCCGCCACGTCGTCCACGTTGCACGCCAGCAGCTCGGCCGCCGCGTCGCCGTGGAGCTGCGGCGGCATCACCCGCCCCGTGGGCTCGGTGAGCCGCGCCCGATCAAGACGCCAGCGGGGGCAGTCCCCCTCCTGCACGCCCCGCGCCCAGCCATCATCCCCGGGGGCCCGGTAGAGCGCCGCCAGATCCGCCCGCCCCAGCACGAGGCGGGCGAGCCCGACCGGGACCAGGATGAGCGCGATCACGCTCGCGAGGAGCCCCACGGCGTCGTTCATCGTGTGCCTCGTCATGGACGTCCGGCCGACGCCCCTCAGCGTACGCCGGTCGTGCCACGACTGGCTCTCTCGCCCGGGCGCGCGCGCCTGCACAACTGACGCGTCGTGCCAGACAAGGTGTCACAGGCCGCCCCGAAGATGGTCCCGGATGCGCCAATCGGGTACAGTTCAGGGGTCGCCGCGAGGGCGACAGACCGATCCAGAGCGCGCGAGAGCCCCGGCTCGTTGACCGCGCAGCAACCACCCGCGACCCCTCAT
>JAZDPM010000104.1:0-2987 GCA_043797725.1 Chloroflexota bacterium | reverse complement strand
TCCGTCTACGTCGGGCAGTACAAGGTCCGGGTCAACACCGCTCCCTGGTGGAACGCCGGCGAGACGAAGGCCAAGGTCGTCCCTTCGGTCTACTTCGTCCGCGGCCGGACGGAGACGATGCACCCCGACGTGCCGTACCCGGAGAACGGCTGGCACGGCCTCGTCTGCACCTTCGCCAACATGTTCGTCCAGGCGATGGACGTCAACCGCCTCCACGAGACGCTCCGCGGCCTGGACCTGGTCGTCGTCGTGGATCACCAGATGACAGAGACCGTCAGGTGGGCCGACGTCGTCCTTCCCGCGACGACGTGGTACGAGAAGACGGACCTGACGGCGACGCCTCTCCACCCGTTCCTGCAGCTCCAGCAGGCGGCGATCGACCCGGTCGGCGAGGCGCGCTCCGAGCTCTGGATGTGGCGCGAGATCGTGCGCCGGATCGACCCGGAGAAGGCCGACGAGCTGTTCACGATGGAGGAGGAGGCGGCGATCGAGGCGATCCTCGCCGCCGGCGCCGATCCCGGCGGGCCGACCGAGGGGATCACCCTCGAGATGCTGAAGGCAGGCCCGGTCCGCCTCAACGTCCCGGACCCGGACGTGCCCTTCCGAAAGCAGGTCGAAGAGCTGGTGCCGTTCCCGCCGCGCTCGCTGCCCGCCCCGCTCGAGAAGACCGCCGCGTTCATCCCGACCGGCCGGATCGAGTTCTACAAGGAGGAGGCCCGCTTCCGGGAGCTGGGCGAGGCGGTCCCCACCTACCGGCCGCCCTTCGACGACACCATCCACGACCCGGCGGAGTGGCCGCTCACCCTCCTGACCCCCCACAGCAAGTGGCGGATCCACTCCACGTATGCCAACAACCCGTGGCTGGCCGAGATCCACGGCGGCAAGCCGGAGGTCTTCATCTCGCCCGAGGACGCAGCGGCTCGCGGCCTCGCGACGGGCGACCCGATCCGCGTCTGGTACACGCGCGGGGAGGTGGTGGCCTGGACCCATGTCAGCGAATCGGAGCAGCCTGGCTCCGTGACGCTCTACGAAGTCTGGTGGCCGCGCCAGTTCCTGCGCGGCAAGGGCGTCAACGAGCTGACCTCATCCGCGGTCAACCCCATCCACGAGGTCCACTTCGTCGGCAACATCTGGGCCCCGTCGACCGGCTGGAAGGACTGCCGCTGCCAGGTGGCGAAGGCGGAGGAGGCCTGAGATGGGCGACAAGATCTCGCCGATCGCCGCGCTCTCCGATGCCTCGCGCGCGTGGGGCGAGATCGGCGAGCGCTTCGGGGCGCCGCACTGGGGGATGGTCGTCGACCAGGAGCGCTGCATCGGCTGCTGGTCCTGTGCCGTCATCTGCAAGAGCGAGAACGACCAGCCCCTGGGAATGTGGTGGAACCGCATCCTCACCGAGGGCGAGGCGCTCGACCAGCCGATCCAGGTCCGTGGCGGCGCCCTCGAGATGCACTGGCTGCCGCTGGCGTGCCAGCACTGCGAGAACGCGCCGTGCGTGAAGGTCTGCCCCGTCCAGGCGACCTACCACCGGGACGACGGGCTGGTCATGCAGGACAACGACCGCTGCATCGGCTGCCGCTACTGCATGATCGCCTGCCCCTACGGCGTCCGGAACTTCAACTGGGGGGCACCCTCCCGCCCGACCGAGCACGACACGGGGATGGTCGCCCCGCGGCCGGTCGGCACGGTCGAGAAATGCACGATGTGCGTCCACCGCCTCGCCGAGGACCAGGTGCCGTCGTGCGTCTGGTCCTGCCCCACCGGCGCCCGCGTCTTCGGCGACCTCAACGACCCGGAGGGACGGGTCGCCACGCTCATCCGAGAGCGGGAGGGGTACGAGCTCCTCGAGGAGTCCGGCACGAAGCCAGCGGTCCAGTACCTGCCGCCGCGCCGGAGGATAGAGCTGTGAGCTCCACGACGATCTCCGCGGGGGCGGTCGGGTCGCGCCTCGGCGGTCGGCGAGCGCTGGCCGCCTGGATCGGCTTCCTCGTCGTGGTGATGGCCGCCGGACTCGTCGCCTTCGCCTACCAGTACGCGAACGGCCTGATCGTCACCGGGATGCGCAACACGGTGATGTGGGGCCAGTACATCCTCTTCTTCATGTTCTTCGTCGGCCTCTCCGCCGGCGGGCTCATCGTCGCCTCCGCCGGCAGGCTCTTCGGGGTGAAGGCGTTCAAGCCGATCACCCGCCTGGCGGTCCTCGAGGCGACGATCGCGGTGGTGCTGGCGGCGACTTTCATCCTGCCGGACCTCGGGCGCCCGGAGCGGATGCTCAACATCCTCCTGCACCCGAACTTCACCTCACCCATGATCTGGGACATCACGATCGTCATCGTCTACATGGCGATATCCGCCTTGTACGTCTGGCTCTACGCCCGGGCCGACCTCGCCCGTCGCGGCTCCAGGCTGGCCCTGGGCACCGGGACGTCGGAACGGACGATGGCCCGCGAGGAGCGAGTCAAAGGGGCGATGGCCTGGATCGCCCTCCCGGCAGCGATCCTCCTGCACTCGATCACGGCCTGGATCTTCGGGCTCCAGATCAGCCGCGGCTTCTGGTACAGCTCGATCATGGCGCCCATGTTCATCGCCTCGGCGCTGGTCTCAGGGCTGGGCCTCGTGATCCTGCTGGCGCTCGTCCTGCGGCGCCTGGGCCGGCTGCACTTCGACAACGGTCTCGTGGCACTGCTGGGCGGCCTCCTCGGGTCCTTCGTCGCCGTCGAGGGCTTCCTGGTCTTCGCCGAGTACCTCACGGCCAGCTACCCTGGGGCGCCGGAGGCGGGTGCCTTCGCCCGTATGCTCGTGGGTCCGTACGCACCGCTCTTCTGGTTCGAGATCGGGGTCGGCCTCGTCGTGCCGTTCGTCATCCTCGCGATCCGGCCGCTGCGCCAGAATCCCGGCTGGGTGGCGGTCGCCGCGGGAATCGGGATCGTGGGGATCTTCGTCCACCGCCTGAACCTGGTCCTCAACGGGCTCTCGTACGCGAACATCCC
>JAZDPM010000090.1:0-4766 GCA_043797725.1 Chloroflexota bacterium | reverse complement strand
CCTGCGGGCGGTGGGCGTCGCCGAGCGCTTCGGAGCGCTGGCCCTCTTCGGGCTCCTCGCCGCGATCGCGGTCGGGGCGGTCGGGATTCGCTTCGAGCCGGCCGCGGGCCCGTCGGGCACGCCGAGCGAGTGGCTGGCTCTGTACGGCATGGTCATGTATGCGTACTGGACCTTCTACAGCGTGCCCCAGGTCGTGGCCGGGATGGGCTCCGACCACCGGGGTGCCGCCCGGGCCATCCTCCTGGGGCTGGCGCTGAACGGTGTCCTGACCGCGGTCGTGGCGTTGGTGGCGCTGGGCGTCTCCTTGCCGGTGACCGAGGTGGCGATCATCGGGATCGCCGAACGGCTGGGCGACTGGGCGGGGGTCGTGGGCTCGCTCCTCATCGTCGCCGCGCTCGTGACGAGCTACTGGTCGGTCTCCCTCGCCCTCGCCGACATCCTCCGCGAACGGACGGCCATCCCGGCCCGGCTCGCCTGGCTCCTCGCGACGCTCCCTTCGTTGCTCGTCCTGTGGCTCGGCGTGTGGCAATTCCTGGAGTGGCTCCGCCTCGCCGGCGGGGCCACGGCCATCGTCGTCGCCCTCATCACCATCCCGATGTACCGGGCGGCGCGACGTGTCGGCGCGGTCGCCGTCCCCGACTGGACGCTGGGTCGCTGGGGCAGCCCGGCGATGCTGGCGCTGGCCCTGCTCGCGATGGTGCTGATGGCCGTCGGCTCGCTCCTGCAGTTGTGAGGGGCTCGGCACGGTCCCGCCGACCTGGTCTCACGGCAGGAGGTAGCGGTCACGAATCGGCCGTGCGGGTGACCGCCCGCGCGAGATCGGTCCGTTGGCCCCTTGACTGACTCGGCAGCCGGCTGAAGGCTGGCGGCGCGTCCCCGGAGGGGCATGGGGATGCGACGATCCGGATCCACGACGGCCGAGCGGTGGGGCGCCATCGTCGCGTTGGCGCGTTGCTCACGGGCAGCTGCAGCCCCCAGGTCACGTCACTTCCGACCGCGGCGCCGACCGCCGCTCCCACGGCCAGCCCTTCGCCCGCCTATGCCAACACTCTGCGGATCGGCTTCGTCCCCGGGCCCCTGGAGGCATGCTGCGGGTACCAGGCCGGGTTCGGGCAGGCCTCGGGCGCGATCTGGGTGAGCCAGATCAGGAGGATGTTCGGTCCCTGGTAGGTCCACATGAACCGCCAGAGGCTTTCGTCACCCGTGGACCGGATGGACCGAGTGCCGGTCCTCAGGGTACCGCGATCGGATCCGCCTCGAGGACGGCCGCGATGGCCCGAAAGAGCGGGTGCTCCGGGTCCATAGCCGTCTCGCAGGAGGCGAGCCGCTCCGGACCGTGCGCCGTCTCGAACGTGTAGACGGTCTCGATGCCGTCGAACGCGACGGGACAGACGCCCTCGAACGGGACGGCGCGGAGGCCCCGAAAGTCGGTCGCGGCGATGACGGCGCGGAGGGGACCGACGACCGCTTCCGGCATGCGGGCCACGCCCCCGCCACCGAGAGCTACGCTCCCGTCGACCCGGATCACCGTGACGCCGTGGCACTCACCATCCGCGCACAGGCCGCCGCGCGTCTCGATCGTCACGAGCGGGGCATCGTCCCGTACGTCGCGGGGGACGAGCTGGTCGAGGATCGCGCAGGCTCCCAGAGCGACTGGCATCAGGAGCCCGGCGAGGAGAACCACGGCGGTGCGCACACCCCGGAGACGCCTTGGCGCCGCGCGCGGTTCCGCCGGCGGCCGCGACCGCCGGCGATCTCCACTGATCGCCGAGCCTCCAGTTCGATGGCGGTGCAGGGAAGTTCGGCACTTCCGGGAGGATAGGAACTGCCGGATGATCGCGGCGTCCGCGGGCCGCGCGGCCCGGCTTGGGTCGTGCGCCTCCGGCCGGGTGGCCGCGGCCAGGGAGGGATGGCCATGTTCGCGAAAACGTTCCGATGCCGGGCCGTGACGCGGCCGCTGGGCCGGAACGCGATGGTGGCGTTCGTGACCCTGACCCTGCTCGCTGCATGCGCTGCCCCGGCGCCCTCCGCAACGACGCCGCTGCCGACCATCGCCGCGACTGCAGGGGTCGGCAGCGTCTGCCTGACGGTCGAGCAGTCGTACGAGGACGTCGACGGCAGGCTCGCGGACCAGCCCATCGCGGCGACCGCGGCGGACATCCTCCGGCCCCTGGGCCTGGAGGTCGTCCTGGGGCGGGAGGCCGGCTGCGACGCGGAGCTGCACATCAACATCGTGCTGCGGCCGCTGTCGGCAAGGTACGGACAGGATCCGTTGGCGGGCGGTGGCCGGACCTGCTACAGCGGCGCCGAGTTGGTCGGCGAGGCCACGCTCGTCGTCGGAGCGCGGGACCCGCTCACGCAGCCGTTCGAGGGCAAGGTGGTGCCGCCGGGAGTGGTGACCAAGTGCCAGAGCGCGGCAGAAGCGCCGTTCGACAGGCCCTGGTCGCGACCGCTCGTCTCGCTGCTGGGCGAGTGGTGGGGGCTTCCGGCCCTGGTCAGCGCCATCGAGATCGGGGGCCCCGGGGTCGCGGGGGCCGCCACCGCTGTGATCGCCGGGATGGGGTCGGACGCCGCCGCCGTCGCGCCCTTCCTCATGGACCGGCTGCGCAGCGGCGATCCCGACACCTTCCTCGGCGCCGCCTGGGCGATCGTCCGGATCAGCCCGGAAGCTGCTGTCGAGGCGATGCCGCTGCTGGTCACTGCCCTCCGGGAGGGGGATCGCGCCACCCGCCTGGGCTTGATCCGCAGCCTCGGTGGAACCGCCACGCTGGTCCCGGCCGCGGCCGTCGATGCTCTCGTGACCGCGTTGGCGGACGACGAGGACGCGTACCTGCGAGCCGAAGCGGTCCGCATGCTGGCCGGGCTTGGCACCGCCGCCGCGGCCGCCGTGCCGGCCCTCATCCTCGCCATCGACGATCGGGGCGCGGTCATGGGTGGCCAAGCCGCAACCGTCGGCGAGGTGGCCGTCGCCGCCCTCGCCAGCGTCGGCGGACCGGCAGCGGTGCCGGCCCTCCTCGAGGCGCTGGGGAGAGGCGGCCGGCTGAGGGCGGCAGCCATCGACGCGCTGGAGGAGCTGGGCGCCGGGGCCGTCGCAGCAGCACCGGCGCTGATTGACTTGCTAGGCGGCGACGACCGGGGATCGGCTCGGTCGGCAGAGGAGGCGCTCCGGGCCATCACCGGCCAGAGGCTGGGCGACGACCCGGAGGCATGGAGCCGCTGGTTGCGCACCCTGGAGTGCGCCGAGGGGACGGCTTCCACCGAGGCGACCGCGGCCGGCCCGGATGGCGAGATCACGGTGGTGGTGGAACACGCCGGGTTCGTCCCCGCCACCTTCGAAGACACGCGGCCGTGCGGCATCTTCAGCCCGCCAGGCTGCAGCACTGATCCCCACCCTGTGGTGACCGCCCTGGGGCAGTTCTTCGTGCTGCGCTACGTCGTGACGAACGGCACCGCCGGCGCCATCGATCTTCCCGCCCAGTGCACCACCGCCTCGCCCCGTCGGAAGTGCTCCGGCCGGACCTGGTGGCTGACCGATGGGCAGGGTTCGTGGCCGACGGCGTGGTACAGCGTCTGGGCACCGTGGGTCGCAGCGCAGGGCGGCGACCCCGACTCCTCGATGGACGCCGGGCAGACGGCCATCGATTGGGCGGTCTTCGATGTGCCCGAGGGCTTCGAACCGGCGGCCGTTTCCTGGCCCCTCGACGACGGCGGGCAGGCCTGCCTCACCTGGCCGTAGGGCGCGCTGCCTTCCTTCGCGCAGGCCACAAACATCGGCTGGTCGCCTGGGAGCGGGCGCCCCTGGGGGCGACGAGAAGGCGATCACCAGCCTTCGCGACCCGGCGGCAGCCGCGTCAGTCGCGGCCCTGGAGTCGTGCGGGAAGCTGGAGCACCCGGTCCCCCGTCGCATGGGCGATGGCGTTCGTGATGGCCGGGGCGACGACCATGTTCGAGCACTCGGCCACGCCCTTGGCCTGCAGCTCGGGCGGTTCCCCGGTTCCTCCCACGAGGATCGTGACCATCTCGGGCATGTCCCTCGTCCTGGGAACCTGGTACTGCTTGAAGCCGAGGGTCTCTCCCGGGACGAACTCCTCCTTCAGGGCGAAGCCCAGGCCCATCGCGATCCCGCCCTCGATCTGGCCGACGACACCCTCGAGGAAGACCGGCCTGCCCACGTCGTGAGCGGCGACCACGCGCAGGACCCGGACCGCCCCCGTCCTCGTGTCGACCTCGACCTCCGCCATCTGCGTGCCGCTGACGTACATCGCGTAGGGCTCGCCCAGCCCGGAACTCGCCGTGTATGCAGGGACGTCGGCGTCGAAGAAGCCCTCGAACGTGTTCGCGAGCTGCGCCTCCTCCCGGGCCCGGGCGATCTTCGATAGAGGGACGCCGTCATCGGCGGCTCCGCGAACCCCGACGTGGCCGTCGAGGAGCTCGAGCTCGCCGATCGGACGGGCCAGCAGGCCGCCCGCGGTGCCCAGGATCGCCTCCCGGAGGTCGGCCGCCGCGCTCCTGACGGCGTTTCCGACAAAGAACGTCACCCGGCTGCCCACCGTGGGACCGGCGTCCGGGCATGTCGCGGTGTCTCCCGTCTGGACCGCCACGCTCTCGAACGGCACGCCGAGCTCCTCGGCGGCGATCAGGCCCATGGCGGTGGCGGACCCCTGGCCAAGGTCGACGGCGCCGGTCCGCAGCAAGATCGACCCATCCGGCAGGAGGTCCAGCGCGGCACGCCCCGGTCCTCGCCCGACCGTGAGTGCAGGGTCCTG
>JAZDPM010000082.1:0-6872 GCA_043797725.1 Chloroflexota bacterium | reverse complement strand
ACGGCGATCCTCGAACCCGTCCTCACCGCGGCCGGCATCCACCCCGAGCACACCGCGGTGATCGGGACGATCAAGGGCGACCTCCACGACATCGGCAAGAACCTCGTCGGGATGATGTGGAAGGGCGCCAACATCGCGGTCGTGGACCTGGGCACGAACGTGAGCCCCGAGGCGTTCGTGGCGGCGGCGAGGGAGCACGGCGCGACGCTCGTCGGGGTGTCGGCCCTCCTGACGACGACCATGGTCGGCATGAAGGACGTGGTGGCCGCGGTCCGGGCCGCCGATCTCCCCGACGTCAAGGTGATCGTCGGCGGGGCCCCCGTCACCGCCGAATACGCGGCCTCGATCGGCGCCGACGGCTACGCCCCCGACGCCGGCAGCGCGGTCGAGGTGGCCAGGACGGCCGTCGGCATGGCGTAGGGGGTGGCAATCCCCTCGCCCCGCACGCGTACCCTGGATGCACCGCGGCTGCCCGGGCGAATCGGCGCCGTCCTCCTCGACGTGGGCGGGGTCTTCGTGCTCCCCGACCACGCCGAGGTCGTCGCGGCCGGGACCTGAGCCGCCCGACCCCGCGAGGGCGCCGTCGCGGCGAGCGATCAGCCCGCGGGTTCGGCCCGGATCACCGCCTCGTCATAGGACATGACCAGGCGCTCCCCGGGCTGGAGGACGAGGAAGTCCTGGGGGCCCCAGTCGCCGTCGATCAGGCGGCGCACGAGGATGAGCTCGCCGGCCAGCTTCTCGAAGGTCCAGCCGCGTCGCTCGGCGTCGTCGCGCGCCTGCGCCTCGGCGGCCGCCGCGACCCGCGCAGCGGCGACCGCCATGTCCACGAACGCCGCCCGGTCGTAGTGCGAGCTCCAGCCACCCAGCGCCTCCATGAGGTAGGCGGCGTTGTCCTCCCCGTACTTCGCCACGTACTCCTCGTACGTGGCGCGCGCTTCGGCGTCGGAGACGGCCCCCATGCCCGCGAAGGCGCCCCCGTCGTCGGACCGCTCCACGAAATCCTCCACGTACCAGTAGGTGCCGGGGTGGCCCGTGAACTCGGCGGTGTACCGGTCGCGGGAACCCAGGAAGAGCGTGATGCAGTCGTGTGCCCGGGGCACGACGAGCGGGATCGACCCCGCCCGCAGCCCGGCGGTCGCGGCCCCGCAGAGCCCATAGGCGAGCACGATCGCGTCGTACGCGGTGGTTGGCGCGTCCGCCCCAGCGGGCGCCTCGGGCGAGTCGATCGCGCCGGGCGCTCCGACCCCGCCGGCCGCGTCGATCTCGCCCTGGAGGATCGCCCGCAGGTTCGGGGGATCGTCGTGGAGGCCCCGGCGGTTGAGGTGAACGTCGACGACGTGGGGCGACCGGGCGGCGCACAGGTAGACGGAGCGGGCAAGGACCTCGCATGTGAGGGCGAGCAGGCGCATGGCTGCAGGGTACCGGGCGCGGCCAACCAGCATGGAACGACCGGCGGCCCGGCCCGCGGCGAGACGCCTCCGGGCCCGCCGTATCCCGATCCGGTCCGCGACCAGGCGGGCTACTCCGTGAAGGTGAACGTGGAGAGCATCGCCGCGAAGACCGGCGTGTCGTCCTTCTCCGACCCGGCCTGCTCGGTGAGGAAGACGTCCCACCCCAGGTCGCCCCGCACCGCGATCGCCTCGGCCATGTAGACCTCGACGCCCTCTTCGTTCTTGAAGTGGTACGTGAGGAAGCGGGCCGGCTCGCCACCCAGGGCCATCTCCTCGTTCGTCTCCGGCTTCACGCCGAGCTGCTCCTCGTACAAGGCGAACAGCTCCTTCAGGTAGCGCTCCAGGGTGTACGCGGGCAGGGAGGAGGGCGAGACCGTCACATAGGTCGTCCCCTCGACGAGGTACCAGTCCATGTTCTCGACTTCGTTCACCGTCCAGCCGGGCGGGTGCGCCATCGAGTAGCCGAAGCGCTCCGACACGAACCGCTCCCAGGCGTCCTCGGGCGCCGCGACCGTCGCCGGCCTCCCGAGGCCCGAGAGGTCGATGTCCATCACCAGCTCGACCGGGATCATCGTGGCACCGGCGGGCTGGTTCCACGAGATGCCGATCGTCCAGACCTCGGGCGTCCCGTCGTCCGCGGCCCAGAAGTCGATCGCCACGATCGGGTCCTTGATCGTCGGGTCCAGGCCCAGCGCATCCGGCGAGACCGTCGTCCCGGCAGGCGGCACCAGGTGGTGAAGCTGGCGGCTGCCCTTCGTCTCGACCCCCCGATCCTCGAGGGCCGAGAGCGTCGTGAGGAACGCCGCCAGGCCCTTCGCGGCGTCGACCGGCTTCGGGTCCAGGATCCACGGGCCCTGGTCCTCGCGGGTCCACTTCCGGGTTCCGATGCGCACCGTCTCCTGGGTCCGGCGGGCGCCGCCGTCGTCAAAGGTGAGGCTCGTGACGCTGTCCTTGCCGGAGAACCCGAGCGTCCCGCTGAGCGAGGCCTCGGTGCTGCCGGAGGTAGCCGTCCCCGCGAGTGCGAGGCTGCCTGTGCGCGCCGCCAGGACCTGGGCGAGGAACTCCTTCGCGACATCCACGGCGGCAGGCGTGGGCGTTGGCGTGGGCGCCGCGGTGGGCGCCGCGGTGGGCACGGGCGTCGGCGTCGTGCCGCCGCCGCACGCGGCAAGGGCGGCCATGAGCGCGCCGGCGATGGCGCCACGGAGGAAGTCCGGTCGGGACATGTGCCTGATCCTCCCTTGCGTGCGCCGCCCAGTGACGCCGGCCGACGGTGCCAGCATTGTGCCGCATCGGCCCGGCCGGCCGAGGGCGTTCATTCCGGTACAGTTGCATGACGGCGCGGCCCCCGCCGCCGCCAGCCCGACGCCCAGGAGACTCCGCCGTGGCCCTTCCGTCTCTCTCCCGGATCCCCGCCCCGCCCGACCCGATCCTCGGCCTGACCGAGGCGTACCGGAGTGACCCACGGCCCGGCAAGATCAACCTGGGGTCGGGTGTCTTCGTCGACGAGAGCGGGACGACGCCCGTCCTCCCGTCGGTCACGGAGGCCGAGCGACGGATCCTGGCGAAAGGCGCCACGAAGCTGTACCGCCCCATCGACGGCGACGCGGCGTATCGCGACGCCGTCCGGGCCTACGTCTTCGGGGAGGGCCACGAGCTCGCCACGAGCGCCAAGGTCGCGGTCAGCCAGACGCCCGGCGGGACGGGCGGGCTGCGCGTCGCGGCCGACTTCCTGCGCCAGGCCGGAGCCCCGGCGACGATCTGGATGAGCGAGCCGACCTGGCCGAACCACCCCCAGCTCTTCACCCTGGCGGGCTTCCGGATCCGGACCTACCCATACACCGATCCCTCGGGCCGGCGGATCGACGAGGAGGCTCTCCTGGCCGCCCTCGGCGAGGCCTCGCCCGGTGACACGGTCCTCCTCCACGGCTCGTGTCACAACCCGACGGGCGTCGACCCCTCCCCTGCCCTCTGGCGCGCCATCGGCGACCTGGTCGAGGAGCGCCGCCTTCTCCCGTTCGTCGACTTCGCCTACCAGGGCTTCGGCGACGGAATCCGGGAGGACGCCGACTGGATGGAGGGGCTGATCCGGCCGGGGGCCGAGCTCCTGATCTCGACCTCGTTCTCCAAGAACTTCGCGCTCTACAACGAGCGGGTCGGCGCGCTGCTGGTCGTCGCCCGCTCCGAGAAGGACGCGGCGGCGGCCCACAGCAACGTGAAGATCGCGATCCGCTCGAACTACTCGAACCCGCCGTCGCACGGGGCCGACATCGTGACCACCATCCTGGGCGACCCCGTTCTCCGGGCGCAGTGGGAGGTGGAGCTGGCCGGGATGCGGGCGCGGATCAAGGAGAACCGGACCCGGCTGGTCGACGCCCTGACCTCGCGCAGGATCCCCGGAGACTGGGCACCGATCGCGACCCAGCGCGGCATGTTCGCCCTCCTCGGGCTCTCCCTCGACCAGGTGGCGCGTCTCCGCGAGGAGCACGCGGTCTACGTCGTCGGGAAGGGGCGGATCAACGTCGCCGGCTTCACGTCGGCCACCTTCGGGCCCTTCGCGGACGCGCTCGCGGCCGTCGTGGCCGGGTAGCCGCGTGCCGGTCGAGCCCGCCGCCCTCTTCCGCGCCGTCGGGCTGACGCCCGACGGGCCCGCCCGCTGGGGCGCGCCGATCCGGGCAGCCGGCCCGGGGGTCTTCCTCGTGGTGTGGCCGGGACCGGCGGATCGCGCCCCCGTCGACATCTCGGCCGTGGGGACGTGGCTGGCGCGCGTGGAGACGCTCCGGGTCGACGGGGAGCGACCGACCGGCAAGGCGCTCGCCGCACGGCTCGCCGCGTGGTGGCTCCCCGGCGAGACGGTCGTCTTCGTCGGTTCCGGGAAGGCGCTCGGCCGGCGGGTCGGGGCGATGGCCGCCACGCCGCTCGGGGACGCGCGGCCCAACCCCGCGGGCCAGTGGCTCAAGGCCCTGCGCGGGTTCGAGGGTACGCGGCTCTGGTGGGCCGCGACCGACGCCGTCGAGGAGTACGAGGATGCCCTCCTGGAGGCGTTTGCCGCGGCAGTCCCGCCGGCGACGGCGGCGGGACTTCCGGCCGGGGCCCCGGTCCTCCCGTTCGCGAATCGACGACGGCCCGGGGGGCCGGTCCGCCCCGACGGGATCTCGGAATCGACCGCGGAGCCGGTGGCGCAGGCGGAGCCGACCCCTTCCGTGGCCGGGGCCGGCGGGTCGCGACGCCGGCCGGGTGACTACTCCGACGACGACCTGGCCCGGCTCAACGACCTCCTGCAGCGCATCGCCTGCGGGGAGCCCGCGCTCCAGATCACGCCGTCCCAGGCCAACGCCGAGGGTGCCGTCCGGCGCCTGCTCGGCGAGGACCCGTCGCGACCACCCAGCGCGCTAGGCCAGCTCCTCCGCGCCGGGAAGATCGAGGGCGCCCGCCAGGACCTCGACGGTCGCTGGGCGATCCGCTGCGCCCGCCGGGGCGACTGATCCCACCGCCGCGCGGCTGATCCGACCGCCCCGAGGGTGGCCCGCGGGCACGAAACCACCCAGTCATCGTGTCCGCCACGTACTCAGCAGCGCGCCCACCGCACCCCTGCGGCCACCCGCTCCATGGAGTGCTCGCTCGATCTCGTCGCCAGGCTCCTGGCACCTTGGGGGGGACTGATCGGGCAACGGTGGTTGCCGGATCTGCCGTGTGGTGACGCGCGGCTGCGTCGGTTGCCTCCCGCGGGGTCGCGCTGTCAGAAGGTGACCAGCACCTCCTGCGAGCACTCGAGCGTCTCCGTCTCGCAGATCTTGTAGCCGTACGTCCCGCCGCTGACCGGACCGATGCGGTCGGTATAGAAGCCGTCGTTCGCGGTGGTCGTGACCACGACGCTGTCCCGATAGACACGCACCTCGCTTCCGTCGGCGCCACTCCAGACGAGGTCAACGTACTGCACCCGCCGCACCTTGTAGGCGCTCGCCGTGAGGGTGATGCCCACGCTGGCGCTCGCCGCCACGGCGTTGACGAGGCCGTACCCGTACTGCGGGTCGCGCCCGGGTGTCCCAAGGTCGAAGGCCGTCGCCGCCAGCCGGAGCCGCAGCTCGTTGGCGACTCCGTAGTCACCGTCGTCATCGTTCAGCACGTCATCGTCCAGCAGGTCGGCGGCGAGCACGAGGGCGGCAACTCCGGCGACGTGCGGTGCCGACATCGAGGTGCCCGAACCGAACTTGTAGTAACAGGTGTCGTCCTCCCCATCGCCGTCGAGGTCCTCGCACACCGGCTGCGGATCCAGGTGGCTGACGCTCATGTCGCTGGGCCACGTGGAGAAGACACTGACGCCGGGCGCGCTCAGCTCCACCGCGTCGCCCGTGGAGGACCAGCAGGGCCGCTGGTTCACGCTGTCGATCGCGGCGACGGCGATGACGCTGGCGAAGAGTGCGGGGTACGAGACGCTGTCGTTCATCCCACGGCAATTGCCGCTGTTCCCGGCGGCCGCGACGAGCAGGATTCCCGCCTCGTACGCCCGCTGCATCGCAAACTCGGCGGTGCTCGAATAGTCCCCTCGACCGATACTCAGGTTCACGATGTCGATGGTCCCGTCGCTCACGATGTCGTCAATCGCCGCGATGGTCCGGCTCCAGGCACCGACACCGTCCGCGTCAAGCGTCTTGTAGGCAACAACGGTCGCTTCCGGCGCAACGCCCACGACGCCAGCCGGCGTGCCATGCAGCGAGGCCACAATGGTCCCGGCCACGTGCGTTCCATGGCCGTAGTCATCGTCCGCGTCATCCGAGTTCGCAACGTAGTTCCAGAAGTGCTCGCAGTGCCCAAAGGCCATGAGTTCGACGTGGTCGCAATCGATGCCGCTGTCGATCACCGCCACCCGCACCTCGGCTCCCAGGTTGCCGGTTTCGTGGACCTCATCGGCCCGCACGCGCGCGACGCCCCAGTCGTGCGTCGACCGGTACTCCAGGGCATATAGCAGCGAGTCGGGCTCGACCACCGCGATGCGTGGGTTGCGCGAGATGGCCGCAAGCGCGGCCTCCGGCACGGTCGCGGCGACGGCGGGGACGATCCGGAACCTGCGCGTGACGTCGGCACCCAGACCCTTGAGCCCGGCAACGTCGGCTGCTGTCGGAGAAGTTGTGAACCGGATCAGAACGTGAACCCGCTCCGTCGAGGCACCCAGCACGGGTGCAGGCACGAGCGTCGTGATGAGCATCGCCGTGGCGACGAGTGCCAGATACCGGCGACCAGACATGGCTTCCCTCCATCCGGTGACGTCACCGCCGGTCACCGTCATAGGGGGCCGCTGGCGCGAGACGTCCGTCTCGTCTGCGCGTTGCGCGCAGTCAGCCCTTGAATCGACGGTGAGGCGGGAGGCGGCGTCAAGTGCCAGACAGCCTGATCTGAACCTCGACACAGCCTGCGTGTCGCCAG
>JAZDPM010000081.1:0-2766 GCA_043797725.1 Chloroflexota bacterium | reverse complement strand
CCGGCGATCCTGCTCGACCGCGGCCTGGTCGCGGCCCTGGGCGCGATCGCGGGGCGCTGCCCGGTGCCCACGGTGGTCGAGAGCACGCTGCCCGAGGGCGAGCGGTTGTCGGACGCGACGGAGCGGGCCGCCTACTTCGTGGTCGCCGAAGCCCTCGCCAACGTCGCCAAGCACGCGTCCGCCGGACGGTGCGAGATCCGTTGCCGGCGCGCAGAGCAGCGGCTCGTGGTGGAGGTCTGGGACGACGGCGCCGGGGGCGCGCAGATCATCCCCGGCGGCGGGCTCGCCGGGCTGGCCGGTCGGGTCGAGGCGCTGGACGGCTCGCTCAGCGTCGAGAGCCCGCCGGGCGGACCAACGCTCGTGCGCGCCGAGATGCCGGCCGCGGCGCCGGCCGCGGCACCGGCGAGCCCTGCCGCCTGGGCCGGGTCGCAGTGGGCCGGGCCGCCGGCCACCGATGTCCCTGTCGCCGCCTCGGCGCCGGCCACTGCCGACCCGGCTGCCGGGACCGGTCAGGAGCCCAGGTAGGTCAGCACCGCCAGCACTCGGCGGTGGTCATTCTCCGAGTCGGGCAGCTCGAGCTTGCCGAAGATGTTGCTGATGTGCTTCTCGGTGGCGCCTTCGGAGATGCCCAGCAGCGCCGCGACCCCCATGTTCGTCCGTCCCTCGGCCATGGCCGCGAGCACCTCGCGCTCGCGCGGGGTGAGCGCGGTGAGCCGAGCGTCCGAGCGGCGCGGGACCATCAGCTGGGCGACCACCTCGGGATCGAGCGCGGTCCCACCCCGGGCGACCCGCCGCAGGGCGTCCATGAACTCGCGGATGTCCGCGACCCGGTCCTTCAGGAGGTAGCCGACGCCGCCGGCCCGATCGGCGAGCAGCTCGGTGGCGTACTGGCGCTCGACGTACTGGCTGAGGACGAGGACGGGGGTGCCGGGGACAAGACGGCGGGCCTCGATCGCCGCGCGCAGCCCTTCGTCGCGCTGGGTGGGGGGCATCCGCACGTCGACGACCGAGACGTCCGGGCGGTGCTCGACGACCGCCGCGACGAACGACGGGCCGTCGCCCACCTTGGCCACGACGACGCCCCCGGAGTCGACGATCAGCCGCGCCAGCCCTTCCCGGATGAGGGCCGAATCCTCGGCGATGATGACCCGCAGCGGCTCGGCGTCCACGCGTCGATCATGCACCAACGGTTCCGCTTCGGTCCGTCGGTCGTGCCGACACGGCGACCCGCAGGGCTGCGGAGAGCGCGATCCCCGGCTGAACCCGTCGTCGCCGTCGATTGCCGGACGCCCCTATCCTTCGGCCATGACTACCTCCGTCCTGGTGCTCGGGGCCGGCTTCGGCGGCCTGGAGCTCTCCTCCCGCCTCTCGCACGAGCTCGGTGACCAGGTCGAGGTCACCCTGATCGATCGGGCGGACGCCTTCGTGTTCGGCTTCTCGAAGCTGGACCTGATGTTCGGCAGGCTTGGACCGGAGGCCATTCGCCTGCCCTACCGCTACCTCGCGACGCCCCACGTCCGGTTCCGGCAGGAGACGATCACCGCGATCGACCCCGAGACCCGGCGCGTCGCGACCGACCGCGGCACCTACGAGGCCGACGTCCTGGTGGTGGCCCTCGGGGCGGACTACGACCTCGCGGCCACGCCGGGCCTGGCCGAGGCCGGCCACGAGTTCTACTCGGTGGCAGGCGCCGAGGCCCTCCGCGACGTGCTCCCCTCCCTCAGGGCGGGCACGGCGATCGTCGGCGTCTGCGGCGCCCCGTTCAAGTGCCCGCCGGCGCCGAGCGAGGCGGCGATCCTGCTGGACGAGCACCTGCGCGAGCGCGGCGTCCGCGACGACGTCCGGATCCAGGTCGTGATCCCGTTCGGCACGCCGGTTCCCCCGTCGCCCGCCACCTCGGAGGCGATCCTGGCGAGGTTCGCCGAGCTGGGCATCGAGTTCGTGAGCGACCGCAGGGTCGCCGCGCTGGATCCGGCGACACACGAGGCCGTGCTCGACGACGGCGGGCGCCTGCCCTTCGACCTGTTCCTGGGCATCCCGGTGCACCGGGCGCCGGCGATCGTCGTGGACGCCGGCCTGACAGAGGGCGGCTGGATCCCGGTCGATCCCGGAACCCTGGCCACCCGTTTCCCCGGCGTCTACGCAGTGGGCGACGTCACGAGCGTGGGCACGCCCAAGGCGGGGGTCTTCGCCGAGCGCGCGGCGCGGGTGGTGGCCGACCAGCTGGTGGCGCGGATCCGCGGGGTGATCGAGCCCCCCGGCTACGACGGCACGGGCTCCTGCTACATCGAGTTCGGAGGCCACGAGGTCGCGCGCGTAGACGTGGACTTCTTCTCGACCCCGGGCCACCCGACGGGGACGTTCGCGCCGCCCTCGGCGTTGACGGCCGCGGAGAAGGTGGAGTTCGGGACCATCCGCCGCGCCCGCTGGTTCGGCCTCGCCACCGGCTGAGCTCGGCGGATCCGGCGGCCGCTGGATCCGCCGGCGACGCCCTTCATGCCTTCGCTGAAATGTGGCTGGACCGGGCCCGACCTGCGGCGTAGAGTGGCGTCGTGGCGGCTTCGGCGCGTCGCCCCGGCGGGCACGGGACGAAAGTTGTCGCCGGGGCGCGTAGAGGAGTCGAGAGATGAGCGTATCTACGATGGCTCGACTCGCCGAGGGCGATTCCGCGGAGCCGGACTCGACGCTCCAGAGCGCGATCCGGCTGGTCGCGAGCTACATCCCGGCCGAGGCGATCGCCGCCTATATCGTCGTCCTGGGGATCCT
>JAZDPM010000077.1:0-5065 GCA_043797725.1 Chloroflexota bacterium | reverse complement strand
GCTGCGGTACGGCGGCATCGACCCCGAGCGCTACCAGGGCTTTGCCTTCGGGATGGGCGTCGAGCGGATCGCGATGCTGCGCCACGGGATCACGGACATCCGGGCCTTCCTCGAGGACGATCTCCGATTCCTGGAGCAGTTCCGATGAGGGCCCCGCTCTCCTGGCTCCGCGAGTACGTCGACGTCCAGCTCACGCCGGAGCAGCTCGCCGAGCGGCTCACGCTCCTCGGCATGGAGATCAAGGGGCTCGAGCACTGGGGCGCCGAGTGGCGCAACGTCGTCACCGGCCTGCTCCTCGAGGTGACCCGGCACCCGCGCGCCGACCGCCTCTCGATCACCCGCGTCCGGGTGGCCGACGAGGTGCTCGAGATCGTCTGTGGGGCCACCAACATCGCCGCCGGGCAGCGGGTCCCGGTCGCGCTGCCGGGCGCCGTGCTGCCGGGCAACCGGGCCATCGAGCGGACCGAGAAGATGGGCGTCGTCAGCAACGGGATGCTCTGCTCGGGCGACGAGCTGCGCCTCACCGGGGACGCCGAAGGGATCCTCATCCTGCCGGCGGACACCCCCCTCGGCGTCCCGCTCACCGACATCTACGGCGACGTGGTCCTCGACCTGGACGTCAAGCCGAACCGGGGCGACGTCCTCTCCCTCGTCGGCCTCGCGCGCGAGGTCGCGGCGGTCACCGGAGCGCCCGTCCGCCTCCCCGAGATCCGCCTTGCGGAGTCCGAGGCCCCCGCCACCGCGGACCTCCTGTCGGTCGCCGTCGCGGACGTGTCGCTGTGCACCCGGTTCGTCGGCCGCTGGGTGAGCGGCGTGACCGTCGGACCGGCCCCTGACCGCGTCCAGATGCGGCTCCTCGCGGCAGGCCTCCGACCGGTGAGCAACGTCGTCGACGCCAGCAACTACGCCATGCTGGAGCTCGGCAAGCCGACCCACCCCTTCGATGCCGCGATCGTCGCCCGGGACGCCGGTGGGCGGGCGGGGATCATCGTGCGGGCGGCCCGAGCCGGCGAGCGCCTCGAGACCCTCGATCATGTCGAACGCGAGCTCGGGCCCGATGCCCTCCTCATCGCCGACGCGGCCGGCCCGCTCGCCATCGCCGGCGTCATGGGCGGCGCGCGTTCCGAGGTGTCGGATTCCACCCGTGACGTGATCATCGAGTCCGCCGTCTTCGACCCGGTCAGCATCCGGCGCACAGCGTTCCGGCACGGCCTCCGGTCCGAGGCCAGCCTGCGCTTCGAGAAAGGCCAGGAGGCTCGCCTGGCCCGGCTCGGCGCCGACCGCGTCGCCGAGCTGATGGTGGCCTGGGCGGGCGGCGGCGCGGCCGCCGGTCGGGTCGACACGGCGCCGACCGAGCCCCTTGGCGGACGCGTCCCGTTCCGCCCGGCCCGCGTCAACCGACTGCTGGGAACGTCGTTCAGCACTGCCGAGCAGGTCGAGCTGCTGGGCCGCGTCGGGATCCACGTCGAGGCAGCGCCCGCCGCGGCGGACCCCGGTGAGCCGCTGATCGCGCAGCTCCCGACGTGGCGACTGGACCTCCACATCGAGGCCGACGTGGCCGAGGAGATCGTACGCGTCGGCGGCTACGACGGGGTGCCCACGAAGACGCCCGACACGCCGATGCCACGGTTCCGCCCCGACCCGCTGGAGCGTCGGAACGCGATTCGCCGGGCGCTCGCGGGGGCGGGCCTGACGGAGGTGGTGACGCCCGCCCTCGTGCCGGAGGGGCATACCGAGCGCCTCGCGTGGCCCGTCCCGGCCGCGACCGGCGTCCCGGGTGAAGAGGTCGTGGCGGGCAACCAGATCCGGGTGCTGAATCCGCTCTCGGAGCGCCACGCCGTCCTGCGGAGCGGCCTGGTCGGGAGCCTGCTCGACGTCCTGGCCGCCAACGAGCGGCACGGCCGCGCCGACGTCGCGATCTTCGAGATCGGGAAGGGCTACGCGGCGGCCCCGGACGGCAGACCGGCCGAGTGGTGGCGCCTCGCGTTCCTCCTCGCCGGCGCCGCCGTGCCCGCCTCCTGGAGTCTCGCCGGGCGACCCTGGGAGACCGAGGACGGCAAGTCGCTCGTGGCGCTCGTTGCCCGCACCCTCGGCATGGCCGCGCCCGTCTTCCTGCCCCACCGGGACGGGCCGCCTCTTCACCCGGGGCGCTCCGCGCAGGCTGCCGCGACGGGAGGCGTGTCCGGCCTGGTTGGCGAGATCCATCCCGCGACGCTGGCGGCGTGGGACCTGCGGGCCGGCCGGGTCGTCGCCGGGGAGCTGGCAGTCGCCGGGCTGGGGGCCGGCCAGCTCCCGGCCGTCCGCGTCCTCCCGGTGGGCCGCCACGCCGGGGTCGAGCGCGATCTCGCCGTCGTCGTGGCGGAGGCGGTCGAGGCCGGCGCGGTGGCCACCACGCTCCGGGTCGCGGGAGGCCCGCTGGTGCGGGGAATGACCCTCTTCGACGTCTATCGCGGGGCGCCGCTGGGGCCGTCGGAGAAGAGCCTCGCCTGGCGCCTGGCGATCCGTGCCGACGATCGCTCGCTGGACGATGGGGAGGTCGACGAGCTCGTCGGCCGCCTGGTGGCGGCCGTGGCCGCCGCCCACGCGGGACGGCTGCGCGCCTGATCGGGGCGCGGGCGGTGCGCCGACGCGCCGGGCGTGGTTGCGATGAGCCGAAGCGGAAGCGTAGAGTGACAGACGAACGCCGGGGAAATCGGGCGAGACGAGGCACAGGACGCCGCGGGCGTCGGGAACCGGAGGCTGCGTGGACGTCCTCGCGTTCATCGAGAGGCTGAACCTCTTCGACATCCTGGTCACGTTCTTCGTGGCGGGCTTCTTCGTGGTCGGCTACATCCAGGGAACGCTGCGCCGGGTGCTCGGGCTGGCGATCGCCCTGCTCTCGCTGCTGCTCGCGCTGAACCTCCGCGACCCGCTGGGGGCCTGGCTGGCGCAGTACTGGACCCAGCTGCCGAAGCCGTACGTCTACATGCTGGCGTTCGGAGGGAGCGCCCTCACGATCTACCTGGCGGGATCGATCGCGGTCCAGACCTTCTACCGCAAGACGACGCTGTTCACGAAGGCGACGGTGATCGACGAGCTCGTCGGCGGGATCCTCGGCGCCCTCCAGGCCCTCCTGCTCGTGGGGGCGCTCATTCTCGTCCTCGACTCCTACTACCACCTGCCGGGGATCCCGGCCGACCCCGACGAGATCGGGATCCTGCGCGACATCTACAACTTCTACAACCCGTCCCAGCTCGCGGACCTGTTCCGTGCCTCGCTCATTCCGCTCTTCTTCATGCTCTTCGGCTGGATCGTCCCGTCCGACCTGCGCGAGTACTACCGCTGAGACCCGCCGACGACCTGCCCCGCCTTCTCGCGGGACCCGTCGTCGAGGCCGCGCAAGGCCTCCTCGGGGCACTCCTCGTTCGCGAGCGCGCGGGGACCCGGCGGGTCGGGCGGATCGTCGAGGTGGAGGCCTACGCGGGACCCGAGGATCGGGCGTCGCACGCCCGGTTCGGCCCGGCGTCGCGGGCGGCCACGATGTCCGGCGCGCCGGGCCACGCCTACGTGTACGGTGTCTACGGCATGCACGTCTGCCTCAACGTCGTAGTCGGTGCCTCCGGGCAGGGCGCGGCGATCCTGCTCCGCACGGCCGAGCCGCTCGAGGGGGTCGCGTCGATGCGCGCGGCGCGCCTGGCAGCCGTGGCCTCGCGGCGCGCGGCGGCCGCCGACCCCGCCGCGGAGGCAGCCCGAATCGCAAGGCTCCCCGTGGAGCGCCTGGCCGCCGGGCCGGCCAACCTCGGGGCCGCCTTCGACGTCGTGCGCGACGAGAACGGCCTCGACCTGCTCGATCCATCCAGCAGCCTCCGCCTGGAGCCGGGCCCGGCGAACAGTCCGCGCGGCGAGGTCGTCGCCACCGCCCGGGTGGGCGTCGCCTACGCCGGACCGGGCTGGGCCGATCGGCCGTGGCGGTTCGTGGTGGCGGGTAGTCCGGCGGCGAAGGTGCGGCCCTGATGGACGCGAAGTCGATCGCCCTCCTCGAGTTCCCCCTCGTCCGCGAGCGCCTCGCCGCCGCCACCGGGTTCCCCCCCGGGCGCCGCCTCGCCGAGGCCCTCCTCCCATCGTCGGACCGCGTCCTCGTCGAGATCGCCCTCGATGAGACATCGCAGGTCCGCGCGCTCCTGGCCGAGCGCCCCAACGCGGGCATCGGGGGCGCCCACGACATCGGGCCGGCGGCGGACCGCGCGGCGCGGGGTGGGCGGCTGGACGCCCCGCAGTTTGCGGCCATCGCCCAGACACTCGAGGCGGGATCGCGACTCCGCGACACCCTGGCGGACGACCGGCGGCCGCTCCTGCACGAGCTGGCGCGCAGCCTGCACCCGCTTCCCGGCCTGCGCTCGACGCTCGAGCGCAGCTTCGATCCGGCTGGGGAGCTCCTCGACACGGCGTCGCCGCGCCTCGGGGCCCTGCGCCGGGCGACCCGCGGCGCCTACGAGCGGCTCCGGGCCCGCCTGGAACAGCTCGTCCACTCGAGCGACGTGGGCGGCGCCCTCCAGGACCCGATCGTCACCCTCCGCAACGGGCGCTACGTGGTGCCGGTCCGGGCGGATGCCCGGAGCCGCGTCAAGGGGATCGTCCACGACGCGTCGGGCAGCGGCCAGACGCTCTTCATCGAACCGCTCGTGGCGGTGGAGCTGGGCAACGCGTGGCGCGAGGCCCAGCTCGCGGAGGCCGCAGAGATCGAGCGGATCCTCGACGAGCTGTCGGCGCTCGTGGGCAGCCAGGCCGGTCCGCTCGGCCAGACGCTTGACGCTCTCGCCAGGTTCGACCTGTGGAGCGCCAAGGCGCGCCTGGCCGAGGAGATGGACGCCGTCCGCGCCGAACCGGCGGCGCGGACCGAGATCGTGCTCAAGGGCGCCCGCCATCCGGGTCTCGTCGGGCACGTCGTCCCGATCGACGTCGAGCTGGGGACGGAGTTCCGGGCCCTCGTCATCACCGGCCCGAACACGGGCGGGAAGACGGTCACGCTGCGCACGATCGGCCTCCTCGTCCTCATGCACCAGGCCGGGCTCCACGTTCCCGCCGA
>JAZDPM010000067.1:0-3012 GCA_043797725.1 Chloroflexota bacterium | reverse complement strand
GCGGCGATGGAGCCGTCGGCCACGAGCTCGTCGAGCGCCGCGAACAGGTCGGGGCGGTAGTAGACCTCGGTCGGCGGGCAGTGGAGCTGGACCAGGTCGAGGCAGTCGACGCCGAGCCGCTCGCGGCTGCCGTCCACCCAGCCCCGGAACGCCTCCGGGTTGTAGATGGCGGTCACCTGGGGCACGCTCCGGCCCATCTTCGTGGGAACGACGAAGCGCTCGCCGGGGCGCTCGCGGAGGAAGCGGCCGATGAGGCGCTCGCTCCGGCCGTCGCCGTAGACGTCCGCCGTGTCGATGAGGGTGACGCCGGCATCGGCGGCGGCGTGGAGGGCCCGGAGGCTGACGCCGTCGTCCACCTCGCCCCATGATCCGCCGATCGCCCAAGCGCCGAACCCGATCGCGCTGACCTGCTGGCCGGTCTTCCCGAGCCTGCGGTATTCCATGGCCTGCCTCCCCGTGCCGGGGCGACGCACGGGCTCCGGTCGTAACCGGATTCTACGGGCCGTGGCGCCGACGGGTGGTCGCCGGCCCCCTGGCAGGGGTCCCACGGACCGATCCGGCCGCCGACATGCGCCCGTCATAGGCCCCGGCTACGCTGGCCCCGCCATGACCACCGCCGCCCCGTCAGCCGCCTGCGCCGGGTTCCGGCCTGGGCCGCCGGGGAGCTCTTCGCCGGCCTCCTCGCCGGCACCCCGTCCCTCGTCGTAGCCGTGGGCGACCTCGTCATCGCGCTCCAGCCACCGGGCGGCAAGGAGCTCGTCGTCGCCCTCTTCGGGGCAAACGACAAGCTCGCCCTCCAGGTCTTCATCGTGGTCGTCGCCGTCGCCATCGCGGCCGGCGCCGGCGTCCTGGCCCGGCGGCGGTTCCGCGGCGGGGCCGCGCTCTTCGTGGCGTTCGGGATCGTGGCCGTGCTCGCCGCGCTGCGCAACCCGCTGGCGGAGCCCCTGTTCGCCCTGGCGGGTGGGGCATTCGCCGTCGGGGCCGGCCTGGCGATGCTTCGCGGGCTCCTGGCCCTGGCCGATGGAGTGGCGACGGACGGCCGTGTGGCGGTTGCGGACGCCGGCGGCACGGCAGACGCCGCGGCGGGCGCTGCCCCGGCCACCCCGGCCACCTCGATGCCCGACTGGGACCGCCGCCGCTTCCTCATCGCGAGCGCGGGCACGATCGGGGCTGCGGTAGCGGCCACGACCGTGGGCCGGAGCCTCATCGACGCGCGGCACGGCAAGGGGATCGTCACCACCTCACGACTCCCCGCGGCCCTCCAGCCCGTCCCGCCCCTCGACGCCGGCCAGGAGCTCATGGTCGCAGGGATCACCGCGCTCGTGGTCGCCAACGACGCGTTCTACCGGATCGACACGGCCCTCGTCGTCCCTCGGGTCAAGGTCGGCTCGTGGCGCCTGGAGGTTCGCGGAATGGTCGACCGGCCCATGTCAATGACCTACGACGAGCTCCTCGAGATGCCCCTCTTCGAGCAGCACGTGACGATCGCCTGCGTGAGCAACCGCGTGGGCGGAGACCTCGTCGGGAATGCGCTGTGGACGGGCGTTCGGCTCCGGGACGTCCTCGAGGCCGCGGGGGTGCAGGCGGGCGCGACTCAGATCATCGGGCGGTCGGTGGACAGGTTCACCGCGGGCTTCCCGACGGCCTGGGCGCTGGAGCCCGGGCGCGAGGCGATGATCGCGGTCGGGATGAACCGGGAGCCTCTTCCGGCGCAGCACGGCTTCCCGGCGCGCCTCATCGTGCCCGGCCTCTACGGCTACGTGTCGGCGACGAAGTGGCTGGAGGCGATCGAGCTGACAACCCGCGAGGAGGTCGACGGCTACTGGATCCCGCTCGGCTGGGCCAAGGACGCGCCGATCCTCACCCAGTCGCGCATCGACGTCCCGGCGCACGACGCGAGCATCCCGGCCGGACCGACGGAGGTGGCCGGCGTCGCCTGGGCGCCCGACCGGGGCGTGGCGGGGGTGGAGGTCCGGATCGACGAAGGCCCGTGGCGCGCAGCCCGGACGAGCCGCCCGATCTCGAACGCCACGTGGGTCCAGTGGGCCCTCTCGTCGGATGCCGCGCCCGGCCGCCACCGCCTCGACGTCCGGGCGATCGACGGCAACGACGAGACCCAGACGGAGGAGCGCACCAACGTCGCACCGGACGGCGCGCGGGGCCACCACCGGATCTCGGTCAGCGTGGGCTGACAGTCGGCGACGACGCACGCATACGTCGGAGGCGCGCGGATGACGGAGGCGCGGATGACGGCGGGCAGCGCGCCGATGCCGGGACGCTCGGCTCAGGGCACCGGCTCGGCCACCGCCGTGGCGGCGGGCGACACGTAGCGGCGCAGCTCCGGGAACCTGCGCACGACCGCCACCAGCCCCACCAGGCACAGGATGCCGCCCGACACCACGGACAGCTGCGGCCCGATCACGGCGGCCACCGCCGCCGCCTCCGCGTCGCCGATCCGCGGCCCGCTGGTCACGACGAGGATGTGGATCGAGGCCACCCTGCCCCGGATCTCGTCGGGCGTCTCGAGCTGGACGATCGCCGACCGAACGACGGCGCTGAAGACGTCTGCCGCCCCGGCGCAGGCCAGGAAGAAGAGCGCCAACGGGAAGCTCCACGTGGAGAGCCCGAAGAGCGTGATGGCCAGGCCCCAGGCGGCGACGGCAACGATCACCGCCCGCCCCGGGTGAACGATCCGCCCGACCCAGCCCGTCAGCGCGGCGCCCACCAGCGCTCCCGCCGCCGGGGCCGCCGCGAGCAGCCCGACGCCTGCCGGACCGGCGTGGAAGACGTCGAGCGCCAGCGCCGGGAAGAGCGCCGACGGCATCCCGAAGACCATCGCCACGAGATCGATGATGAAGGTGGAGAAGACGATCGGCTTGCGACGGGCGAAGCGGAGCCCCTCCGCGACCGTCGCGAGGCTGGGCCGCGCCGCCCCCGGGCGGGGCGGAATCGGCGAGATGAGGAGGAGGGCGACGATTGCCGCTCCGAAGGTGACGGCGTCGAATAGGAACG
>JAZDPM010000052.1:0-7407 GCA_043797725.1 Chloroflexota bacterium | reverse complement strand
CGGGATTGGTCGCCGCCGGGGGCGCCGCCGCCCTCGTGATCGCGGGCGTGGTCCCCCTGTCAACCGTCCTGTACGCGGGCATGATCGGCGGGATGCTTCTCATGCATCTCGGCGGCCACGGGGGCCACGGGGGCCACGGCGGCCACGGCCGCGCCGACAAGCCCGGCGACCAGACAACGTTGACGGAAGAGGGAAACGACATCGATCACGAGGGTCAACCCGGCTCGCGCGGGTGCCACTGACCGGATCCCCGCTGTCCCCTGCGTGGCGCGAGCGAACGACTCGGCCGGCTCGAACAGCTGCCGGGAACGTCCGCGCGCGGAGCGCTACATCGAGGCCGCGTACGACGGGTCGAGGTAGTGCTCCGGGTCGTCGCGGAACTCGAGCAGGCAACCCTTGCCGCAGAACACGTACTCGGTGCCTTCGTGGCTCGCCGCCAGGCCCTTCGCCTGCGCCTGGACCGGGTCAACGGTCATGCCGCAGACTGGATCCTCGTTCTCGTCGATCGTGCGCCGTTCGAGCATCATGGACTCCTTCTCCGTCCTCCGAGGCTGTCGCAGGGGCATGCTCAGCGCATTTCCGCCTCGGCGACCTCGCAGATGCCGGGGTCGACGGGCGCCTGGGCAGCGGCTGCCCGCTCGGCGTCGAGCTGCGCCTTGATCTCGGGGTAGGCATCGCCGAGGCAGCACGAGCAGCTCTCGTACCAGCGGCGCATCCCCTCGTCGATGACCGGGAGCGGGCCGGCCCCGCCAGTCGCGTGATCGGCCGTCCCGTGATCGGCCGTCCCGTGATCGGCGGCCGGGAGGGCCGCGGCCTGGGCCGCCTCCGCCGCCGCGACGTACGTCGCCGGCTCCTCCAGGAACGCGCGACGGCAACCGCTCCCGCAGAAGGCGTACGTGCGGCCCTCGTGCTCCAGCAGGCGGCCGGCGGCCTCGGCCGCCGCGACGTCCACGGTCATTCCGCAGACGGGATCGATGAGCTTCGCCGGACGAGTCGATTGCATGGGGCGCTCCTCGAGAAGGGGTGAAGGGTGATCACAGAGCAGGGCAGGGCGCCGTCAGGCCTCCTGTCCGACGGCCAGGTCGGGGACTCGCCCGGCCGCCACCTGGGCATGGAGCCTGGGAGCCTTGAAGCGGCGCAGGCGCAGGGCGTTCGAGACGACCGTCACCGATGAGAGGGCCATCGCCGCGGCCGCCAGGATCGGGTCCATGAGGATACCGGTGAACGGGTAGAGGACGCCCATCGCGACCGGGATGAGGAGCACGTTGTAGGCGAACGCCCAGAAGAGGTTCTGCTTGATGTTGCGCATCGTGGAGCGCGAGAGGGCGATCGCCGTCACGAGGCCGCGGAGGTCGCCGCTCATGAGGGTCACGGCGGCCGATTCGATCGCGACGTCCGTTCCCGTGCCGATCGCGATCCCGACGTCGGCCGACGCGAGGGCCGGGGCGTCGTTGACGCCATCGCCGACCATCGCCACCGCCCGGCCCTCGGCCTGGAGGGCTCGGACCTGGGCCGCCTTCTCGTCCGGCCGGACGTCGGCCACGACACGGTCGACACCCGCCTCCGCCGCGATCGCCCGGGCCGTCGTCTCGTTGTCTCCAGTGAGCATGACGACGGTCAGCCCGAGGCGGTGCATCTCGGCGACCGCGGCGGCGGAGCCCGCCTTGAGCGTGTCGGCGATCGCGATGATCCCGGCCAGCCGTCCGTCGATGGCGACGAAGACCGGCGTCTTCCCGGCGGACGCGAGCCGCCCGGCGGCGTCGGCAAGCGCCGCCACGTCGACTCCGAGGAACGCCGGCCGTCCGACGAGGACCTCGAGACCGTCGACCGTCGCCCGAACGCCCTCGCCGGCGACGGCGTCGAAGGCGCTCGCCACGGAGGTCTCGAGCCCACGCTCGCGAGCATGGCGAACGATGGCCTCGCCCAGCGGGTGCTCGGATCCGCGCTCGGCGGCCGCGACCAGGGCCAGGAGCTCGTCCTCGCCGGGTGCGCCGTCCGCGCGGACGACATCGGTGACGCGCGGCTTGCCCTCGGTGAGGGTGCCGGTCTTGTCGAGGACGACGGCCCGGACCTTGTGGAGCCGCTCCAGGGCCTCGGCGTTCCGGAAGAGGACGCCGTTCTCGGCTCCCTTGCCCGTCCCGACCATGATCGACGTTGGCGTCGCGAGCCCGAGAGCGCATGGGCAGGCAATGATCAGGACCGCGATCGTGTTCAGGAGGGCCATGTTGAAGGCGGGCTCCGGCCCAAAGGCGAACCAGGCCACGAACGTCAGGCCGGCGAGCGCGAGAACGACCGGGACGAAGACCCCGGTGACCGCGTCGGCGAGGCGCTGGATCGGCGCCCGCGACCCCTGGGCCTCCTGCACCAGGCGCACGATCTGGGCCAGCACCGTTTCCGCGCCCACCCGCGTGGCCTCGTAGGTGAAGGACCCGGAGCCGTTGAGCGTCCCCCCGATGACCTCGTCGCCGGGCTTCTTGCCGACCGGCATGCTCTCCCCGGTGACCATGCTCTCGTCGATCGAGGAGCGGCCGTCGCGCAGCACGCCATCGACCGGGATCTTCTCGCCGGATCGCACGCGGAGGAGGTCGCCGTGGACGACCTGCTCGATCGGGATGTCCACCTCCACGCCCTCGCGGATGACCCGCGCCGTGCGCGGGGCGAGCCCGATGAGCTTGCGGATCGCGTCCGAGGTGTGGCTCCGCGCCCGCGCCTCCAGGAAGCGCCCCAGCAGGATGAGCGTGATGATCGCTGCCGCGGTGTCGAAGTAGAGCGGGAGTGCCTCGCCATCCATGCCCAGGCCGGCCGCCTCGAAGAAGCCCGGGAAGAAGATGGCCGCCAGGCTGTAGGCGAAGGCCGCGGATGTCCCGACCGCCACGAGCGTGTTCATGTCCGCCGCCCGGTGGCGGAGGGCGTTGAGCGCGCCCCGGTAGAACGGCCAGCCGGCGTAGAACTGGACCGGCGTCGCGAGCGCCAGCTGGAACCACGGGTTCGTGAACAGCTCGGGCAGGCCGGGCGCCACCGTCATCCGGGCCAGCCCGATGAGGATGGGGATCGTGAGGAAGGTGGCAACCACGAGCCGGCGACGGAGGTAGGCGAGGTTCCGGTCGGCGAAGGTCGGCTCGTCGGCTGCGCCCGCCTCGGCCTCATCAGCGGTGAGACGATCGACGCGGGCGACGTACCCGGCCGCCTCCACGGCGGCCGCCAGGCCGGCGAGGTCGATCCGGGCGGGATCGAACTCGATCGTGGCCGTCTCGGTGGCTAGGTTGACGTTCGCCTCGGCGACGCCGTCGGCCTTCCGGAGGAACCGGCTGATCCGGTTCACGCAGGAGGCGCAGGTCATGCCCTCGATGGGGAAGGAGACGATCTCGGTGGTGGGCAGTGGCGTCGTCACGTGGTTCTCCTGATACTCCCAGGGAGTATCTTCTCAGGTGTCGTCAAGCGGGTCGCCGGGCCGGGCATCACGGCTCTGCCGGGCGGCTCGCCGGGCCGTCTCCAGCAGATCGGTCCCGCGGGGGTCCCCCCGCGTCTCACCCGACGACGGTGATCGTTCCGCGCATCCCGGCCTCGTAGTGGCCCTCGACGTGGCAGGCGTAGGCGAACGGGCCGGACCCGTCGAACCTGTACGTGAGCGCCTTGGTCTGCATCATCCCGATGTCGTCGATCTCCGCCGTCCCGGGCTGGTGGGTCGCGACGTCGTCGGCCGGGCCGACCATGAACTCGTGGATGGCGGGACCCATCGTGGTGACGACGAAGGTCACCGTCTCACCGCGGGCAACGGCGATCGTCGACGGCGTGAACACGAAGCCGGGACCGGCCGTCACGCGGATCACGCGCGGCGACGCCTCGGTGCCGGGAACGAACCCCGGGTCGCCCGGCTGCGCCGGCCTGGCGCCGTCGCTGCCCATCATGCCCGCGCCGAAGCCCCCGCCCATCATGCCGGGGCCGTACGCGCCGCTGCCGAAGCCCCCGCCCATCATGCCGGGGCCGTACGCGCCGAAGCCCCCGCCGCCCATCATGCCGGGGCCGTACGCGCCGCTGCCGAAGCCCCCGCCCATCACGCCCGCGCCGAAGCCCGGCCTGAGGAACGTGGCGGTCAAGGCGGCCGTGGCGGCGACAAGGGCGATGATCGCGATGAGGAGCGCCAGCCAGGGGACGGGGTGGCGCGCCGGTGGGTTCTGCATTGGTGACTCCTGTCGAGCTCAGCGGTGGAGGAGGCGGGCCAGCCAGTTGAGGGCCTCATCGGCCGGGACGGCGACAGCGGACGCCAGGTCGGCCCGGTAGCCGGCCGCCTCGACCGCCGCCGCGAGCGCCGCGTTCGACACCAACGCGGGCTCGCGACTGACGGTCGCTGTCTCGTGCCGCAGATCGACACGGACCCGGCGGACGCCCTCGACGGCCCGCACGGCGTGTTCGATGTGCCCGACGCACGAGACGCAGGTCATCCCCTCGACGGGAAAGCGGATCGTTTCCAGGCCCGCGTCGCTCACAGCGACACCATGAGTCCGAAGCTCATGGCGATGACGGCGAGGGCGAGGCCCACCTTGATCCACGGCGAGTTCGAGCGGTTCCAGCGCCCCAGCTTGCCCAGGACCCGCCGGTCGCTGACCGCGAGCAGGAGCGCGAGGAGGGGCACGATGAAGGCGATGTTGTAGAGCGCGAGGAGCGCCATGCCCGTGAGCCCGCCACCCGAGGCGTGCAGCACTGAAACGATGCTCAGGTACATTGCGCCCGAGCAGGGCACCGTGCAGATGCCGACCAGGACGCCCGCGATGAGCATCCCGGTCAGGCCGCCGCGCTCCATCGCCCGCTGCATCCGCCCGTGCGTTCCCGACCCCGCCATCATCGACGGCCCGACGCCGGGCAGGAGCACGTCCTTGAGCATCCAGAGGGCCATGATCAGGGCGATGATCACCGCCACTCGCGTCACGAGGTGATCCCGGCCGAGGAAGCCGAGGAAGCTGAGCAGGCCCAGGCCGATGACGAAGTAGGTGACCCACACGGCGCCCACGTACAGCGAGCCCGCGCCCAGGAGGCGGCGCCGGGCCTCGAGGGTCGGCGAGCCGTCGGAGGTCACGGAGTTCACGAGCGTGAGCGTGTACGTCGCGAAGAGGACGAGGAGGGCGAAGGCGCACGGGTTGAAGCCGTCGGCCACTCCGGCGGCGAGCACCGTGGGCACGGTGAGCCCGCCAAAGGCCGCGGTGTCGAACGGGACGGCCGCCACGTACCCGGAGGCCACGACGCCGACCGTCAGCAGCGTCGCCCCGAGGATCGCCGCGGGGAGCGGCAGGCCGAGGAACAGCCGCGTCGTGGGCATGCGGCGCGCGGGGGCGGCCGCCGGGACGGGATCGGGCGCGGCCGCGGTAGTGGCCATGCGTCAGGCCTCGATCACGATCGTGCCGTGCATCGTCGGGCTCTCTTTCCCGCCGCAGCACGTGTCGCAGTAGACGTCATAGGTGCCGGGCTTGTCCGGGACCTGCCAGATCACGGCCTTCCGGCTCTCAGCCGCCAGCTCCTCCCGGAGCCCGAGCTCGGGGGCGATCATCGTGTGCACACCGCCCTCGAGGTGGATCGAGGCGTCCTGGGTCCACCAGTCCATCGTGACCGTGGTCCCGGCCTTGACCCGGATCTCGGACGGCGTGAAGCCGGACATCGAGCTCTGGACGTCGATCGCCCCGGCCGTCGCGGCCGGCCGGTTGAGGAAGTCGCCGAAGGCGAGGTAGGCGCCCACCGTGAGGACACCGACGACCACGGCAACGAAGAGGAACGGGCGGATCCTCTGGAGCGTCGAGGGTCGCTGCGCGACGGCAGCCCGGCGGGTTGTGCGCGTGGTCAAGGGGTGTTCCTCCTGGGGATCTCGGCGTCGATCAGGCTCCTGGCCCGCTCGAACTCCTCGGGGGTGATCTCGCCGCGGGCGAGCCGGGAGCGAAGAACCTCCAACGCCTCGTCGCGCTCGGGGCGGCGGGCGGGAGCGCGCACGAGGAGCCAGACCATGACGGCGAGGGCCAGGATCCAGGCGCCCATCCAGAGCCACCCGTCGAGCCCCATCGTCCAGCCGATCATCACCGCCGCGCCTCCTCGTTCCTGGGTGCCGGTGGGGACGCGACCGGCACGCCACGAGACTGGCGGATGAACGTCGACCGTCCGTCGAGGCAGCGGCAAGGCTTCCTCAGGATTCGGTCAAGACCTCGTCAGGCGGCAGGCAGCTCCAGCAGGAACGTGGCGCCCGTCCCGGGGCCCCGGCTCTCGGCCCAGGCCCGCCCACCCATGGCCCCGGCGAGCGCGCGCACGATCGCCAGGCCGATCCCCGACCCCCCGGACGAGCGGCTCCGGGCGGCGTCGACGCGGTAGAAGCGCTCGAAGACGGCCTCCAGCTGGTCGGGCGCCAGGCCCGGGCCCTGGTCCGCGACGCTGAGCGTGACGTGCCCGTCCGCGGCAGAGGTCGCCACCGCCACCACCGAGCCGTCCGGCGCGTGGCGCAGGGCGTTCGAGAGGTAGTTGGCAAGCACCTGGGCGATGCGGTCACGGTCGCCACGGGCGACCGCGGGTCCGGCCCGCAGGTCGAAGGCTATCCCCCGCGGCGCGGCGAGAGGGCGGAAGCGATCCACGACCTCCCCGGCGAGCGCCGTGGCATCCACCGTCTCGATCCGCAGCGGGAGCTGGCGCGCCTCCGCCCGCCAGAGCTCGGAAAGGTCGTTCACCAGCCGGGTCAGGCGCCCCGTCTCCGCGCGCAACAGCCCCCAGGTCTCGTCGGACGGCGCAATGACCCCGTCCTCGAGACCCTCGAGGTAGCCATCGAGCGTCGTGAGCGGGGTCCGCAGCTCATGGGCAACGTCGCCGACCAGCTGGAGCCGACGGCGCTCGGTGGTCTCGAGAGAGCGCGCCATGTCGTTGAAGGAGGTCGCCAGCTCGCCCAGCTCGTCCGGGGCGGGCACCGGCACGCGCTCGGCGTAGTGGCCGCCCGCGATCCGCCGCGCAGCCGCGGCGAGCGCCCCGATCGGACCCGCGATCCGCGCCGCGACGGCGAGGCTCACCACGGCGGCGCTGACGACGGCGATGACGGTCGCCGCAATGAGCGCCCGTTGCATCGCGTCGTCGAAGGCCGCCTGCGTCGCGACGGCCATCGCCTGGCCCATCGGGTCGCCCGCGAGGTGCCCCATCGCCTCCGCGAAGTACCCCGGCCCCACGAGGAGCGCGGCCACGGCCACGGTCCCGAGCGTGGCCGTGATCACCACGAGGAACGCCAGCAGGAGGCGGGCCCGCAGCGACCGGGGGAGCGACATCAGCCCTCCTCGCGGAGGCGGTAGCCGACGCCCCGCACGGTCTCCACGAAGCGCGGTCGCGCCGGGTCGTCGCCGAGCTTCCGGCGCAGGTTCGCGACGTGGACGTCGACCAGGTGGTCGTCGGCGA
>JAZDPM010000019.1:0-4252 GCA_043797725.1 Chloroflexota bacterium | reverse complement strand
CGGGCCTGGTAGATGGCCGAGATGGGTCCGATCCCCATGCTTACCGTGGGGAACTCCCAGAAGTCGGGCATGAGCCGCGGGTGCGGGTAGGAGCTGAGGCCCCGACCCGGGACGACCTCGCGCCGGAAGTGGTCCAGCTGGTCCTCGCCAAGGCGCCCCTCCAGGAACGCCCGGGCGTACATCCCCGGCGCCGCGTGACCCTGGTAGAAGACCTGGTCGCCGGCGCCCTCGTCCTTGCCCCGGAAGAAGTGGTTGAAGCCCACCTCGTAGAGGCTGGCCGAGCTGGCGTACGTGGAGAGGTGGCCACCGATCCCCGGGAAGGCGTTGTTGGCGCGCAGGACCATCGCCGCCGCGTTCCAGCGGACCAGGCGGCGGATCCGGCGCTCGATCGCCTCGTCGCCCGGGAAGGCGGGCTCCTGCTCGGGGCTGATGGTGTTGATGTAGCGCGTCTGGGTCAGCGGGGGCAGCCCGACATCGCGCTGGCGGGCGCGCTTGAGCAGCTTGTAGGCGACGAACCGGGCGCGCTCCGCGCCTTCCTGGTCGAGCAGCTGGTCGAACGATTCGATCCAGTCCCGGGTCTCCGACGGATCGAGGTCGGGGAGCTGCTGCTTGAAGTCGTCGCTGCTCATCGCGGTGCTCCTGGACGGGAGGCGGTCGCCGCGGCAGCACGGCGCCGGCGCGCACGCGTCGTGGAGAGCGGCCGGACGGGAGCGTAGCCCATCCGCCCGCCGAACGCGCCCGAGGGCGCTGCGGTAGAGTCGCGCCATGCACGAGGGGTACGAGCCGGCCACCGCGCTCGTCGCCGTGGACGTCCAGAACGACTTCGCCGACCCCGCCGGCGGCCTGGCGGTCGGTGACGGCGCGGCGATCCTCCCGCTCCTCAACGCGGAGATCGCGGCCGCCCGCGCCGCGGGCTCCTTCGTCGTCTACACCCAGGACTGGCATCCCGTCGTCACCCCGCACTTCGCGAAGGACGGCGGCACGTGGCCGGTCCACTGCGTCGGCGGCACGTGGGGCGCGGAGCTCCACCCCGGCCTCGCCGCGGACGCGGGTCCGCGCGTGCGCAAGGGCGCCGCCGGCGAGGATGGCTACTCGGGCTTCACGATGCGCGACCCGCTGACGGGCGCCGCCGTACCCACGGAGCTGGACGGCCTCCTGCGCGGCCGCGGCGTCCGGCGGGTCGTCGTCGGCGGCCTGGCCACGGACTACTGCGTGAAGGCGACCGTCCTCGACGCCCTCGCCCTCGGCTACGAGACCGGCGTCCTCGTCGACGCCATCCGCCCGGTGGACCTGGCAGCGGGTGACGGGGCGCGGGCGCTGGCCGAGATGGAGCGCGCCGGCGCGCTGCTGGTCCGGCGATCCGGGGAGCCGGTCATGTCGGAAGGGAGGACGTGATGCGCCTGCGGACCATGGCCGCCCTCGCCGTCGCCGGCGTGGGCGGCGCCTTCGTCGTCGACCGCTGGATCGGGGACCTCATCGCGCGCGGCGAAGGTCCGGACCCCGTGATGAAGATGGCGATCACGGTCCGCGCCCCGATCGAGGACGTCTGGGACATCGTCTCCGACATCGAGCGCCAGCCGCTCTGGATGGAGGAGATGAAGGCGGTCCGGCTCACCACGCCGGGCCCGGTCGGGGTCGGGACCCGCGGCGATGCAGACGTCCGCATCTTCCTGGTGGGGATCGTTGACGCCGTGGAGGTCGACGTCTACGACCCGCCCACCCGCTTCGGGATCCGCCATGTCGGGACGTACACCGGCGGGGGCCAGATCACCCTCGAGGCGATCGACCGCGGGCGAACCCTCGTGCGCTGGGACGAGCGCCTGGTGCCGCCCTTCTTCCCGCACCTGGGCCAGCTCCTCCAGAAGCCGGTCATGGGCGCCATCTTCCAGGCCGACCTGGAACGCCTGCGCGAGATCGTCGAGTCGGAGTACGCCGAGGCGGTGGGGGGCACGGGCGCGGACGGCGGCTGACCCCATTCCAGCCCCGCCGGTGCGCGTCCACCTCGTCGACGCGACGTACGAGCTCTTCCGCGCCTACCACGCGCCGCGTCCCCCCGTGCACGGCCGGGACGGGATGCCGCTCAGCGCGGTGGCCGGCCTCGTCGGGACGCTCCTCGCGCTGCTCCGGGACGAGGGCGCCACGCACGTCGCCTGCGCCCACGACCGGGTGATCCGCTCCTTCCGCAACGACCTCTGGCCCGGCTACAAGACGGAGGCGGGGGTCCCCGCCGACCTCCTGGCCCAGTTCTCCGTCGCCGAGGAGGCGATCTGCGCGCTGGGCATCCCGCTCTGGGCGATGGTGGAGCTGGAGGCGGATGACGCGCTGGCCACGGCGGCGGTCCGCTTCGCGGCCGATCCCGCGGTCGCGCAGGTCCTGGTCTGCACGCCGGACAAGGACCTGGCCCAGGTCGTCCGTGGCGATCGCGTCGTCCTGCGCGACCGGCGGCGGGATCTCGTCTACGACGACCCGGGCGTCCGGGCCAAGTGGGGCGTCGCGCCCGCCGCGATACCGGATTGGCTTGGCCTGGTGGGCGATGCCGCCGACGGCTTCCCGGGGATCCCCGGCTTCGGGGCGGTGACGGCATCGACGCTCCTGGCCGCCTTCAACTCCCTCGAGGGCGTCCTCGCGGCGCCCCCGGCGGCCTGGCCGGCCCGCGTCCGCGGCGCCGAACGGCTCGCCGCCACCCTCCACGAGCGCTGGCACGACGCCGTCCTCTTCCGCGAGCTGGCCACGCTCCGCCTCGACGCTCCCCTCCCACAGCGCACGGTGGAGGACATCCGCTGGGACGGCGCCGACCGGGCCGCCTGGGAAGCGTTCTGCACCCGTTGGGGGCTCCCGGGCCTGCTTGGCCGACCACATCGCTGGCGCGCCGGGTAGCGGGCGGCGCCACGTGGCGGGCGGCGCCACGGCGCGGGCGACGACGCTCCTACGCCGGCTCGCGGAGCAGCTCGAGCAGGCGCCCGTGGTGCGCGGGCGGGGCGGCGAGGAGGCCCATCCCCTTCTCCGGTGCCGCCAGGTCGAACCAGGGGCCGCCCGCCATGTTCGTCACGGTCGCCCCGGCCCGCTCGGCGATGAGACCGGCTGCCGCGACGTCCCACGAGGAGAGGCCCACCGTCTGGCTGTAGGCGTCGAAGCGGCCGTTCGCCACGTAGGCGAGGGCGAGGGCCGCCGAGCCCATCTGGCGCGGAATCCGGATCGCCCGCCGAACGCGCCGCGTCCGCAGCGCCGGCGACCGCCCGCCCACGGCAAGGCCCATGACAAGGTCGACGAGGCGCTCCTTGCCCGAGACGGTCACGGGTCGCCCGTCGACGGTGGCAGGCCCATCGGCGGTCGCAGCGAACGTCTCCCGGCGGAGCGGGTCGTGGACGACGCCGGCGACCGGCTGGCCGTCCACCACCAGGGCGAGGGAGACGCAGAAGAACGGGATCCCGTTCGCGTAGTTGACGGTCCCGTCGATCGGATCGCAGACCCACGTCCGGTGGGCGCTCGCCGCGTCCCGGCCCGATTCTTCGCCGTAGAAGGCGTCGTCCTGGAAGCGCTCGCCCAGCGCGGCCCGGATCAGGGCCTCGGACGCGTGATCCACCTCGGTCACGATGTCGCGCACACCCTTGTAGGCGACCGCCCCGGCGTCATCGAGGCGTTCCACGAGCAGGACGCCGGCGCGGGTCGCGATCTCGACCGCCGCCGCCAGCTCCGCCGCCCACGCGCTCCCCGTCACCGGGAGCAGTCCAGCGTGAGCGCGCGCTGCGCCGCTCGCAGCCCGGTGACGCGCTGCGCGAGGACGGCCCCGCACCCGGCCGGGACCTCGGGCGACCAGGAGCGGAGGCAGGCGTGCGTCTGTCCGGGGGCGGCGAGCGAGTCGGAACAGGACGTGGTCGTCACGCAGGCGATCTTCCCACGGGCGCCCGTTCGGCGCCGCGCGGCAAGTCAGCGCCGGGCGCCCGTTCAGCGCCGGGCGGCAAGTCAGCGCCGGCCGGCGGCCCCGATCAGGAGGTCCACGTCCGCCGTCGTGTTCGCGCCGAGCACGACCCCGTCGGCGCCGGCCGACGCCCACCCGGCCGCCGCCCCGGCCGGATCCTCCACCCAGGGACTGCCCGCGAGGGAGGCGCTTCGGGGCAGGTCGAAGGCGGCCAGGAGGCGCTGGGTCGGCCGGGCTCTCCCCGCTGCCGCCAGGGCATCGAGGTACGCGGGCAGGCGCTCCGCGAGCATGGCCGCGGGCGTTGTCCAGCCGTCACCGATCCGGGCGGCCAGC
>JAZDPM010000002.1:0-7545 GCA_043797725.1 Chloroflexota bacterium | reverse complement strand
GCGCCGGTAGACTCCGCCGGGTGATCCCCGAGCCCGCAGGGCCGAACATCGCGCCCGACGCCCAGGCCCCCGCGCCCGCCGACCACCCGGCCCAGGGCTGGCGCTCGCTTCTCCTCGTCTACGGGATCGTCTCGACCATCGAGGCCCTGGGGATCGCCCAGGTGTTCGCCTTCCTGCCCCTTCGGCTCCGGGAGGTGGGCCTGCCCGAGGACCAGATTCCCACCTTCACGGGGCTCTTCACCAGCCTGATCTTCGTCTTCGGGATCGTCCTCGTCCCCTTCTGGGGCGTGTGGGCCGACAAGTACAGCCGGCGGGCCGTCATCGTCCGGAGCGCCGTCGTGGAGGCGGTCGTCTTCGCCGGGGTCGCCGTGGCCGCCGAGCCGTGGCAGCTCGCCGCGAGCCTCCTCCTCGTCGGGCTCCAGCTGGGCAACACGGGCGTGATGCTGGCGGCGCTGCGCGACGTGACGCCCCGCCATCGCGTCGGGACCGTGACCGCGCTCTTCGGGGCCACCGGGCCGCTCGGGTTCGCCATCGGACCCGTCCTGGGCGCGCTCATCGTCGACGGCCTGCACCTGCCGCTCGTGGCGGTCTTCTGGCTCGGCTCCGTCCTCTCGCTCGCGGCGATCGTGCTCATCGCCGTGGGGTCCCGCGAGATCCGACCGGCGGTCATCCCGGTGGGGAGCGCGACCAGCCTCGCAAGGCGCGCGATCGGCGGTGTCTTCGCCGATCCGGCCGTGCGCCGCATCTTCGCGATCTTCGGGGTCTCCATCCTGGCCAACCAGATGAGCCGCCCGTACATCCCCCTCCTCGTGGAGGACGTGAACGGAGGCGCCCCGAACCTCGCTTCGGCGATCGGCCTCGTGACCGGGACCGCGGCGCTCGTCGGAGCCCTCATCTCGCCGCTGGCGGGCCCCCTCGGCGACCGGGTCGGCTTCCGGCGCGTGCTGGCCGGCTCGCTCCTCGGTGCCGGCGCGACGCTCCTCCTCATGCCGCTGGCGCCGGCGGTCGCCGCGCTGGCCGGTGTCGCCGTCGTCTACGGGGCCCTCCAGGCCTCGACCCAGGCGATGGTCTTCGGGCTGGTCGCGGTGGAGGTGGCCCCGGAGCGCCGCTCGGCCACCCTCAACCTCGTGCTCCTTCCCCTCTACCTGGCGGGGATCGTCGGGCCCACGATCGGGGCGGTCGCGACAGGCATCGGCGGCATCGGCGCCCCCTTCTTCGCGGCGGGCGCCGTCTTCCTCGTCGGCGGGATCGCGGTCGCCGCATCGCTGCGGCGGGCCGCCCGCGCTGCCTGACGCACCCATCTCGGGTCGCGGTTCAGGCGTCGCGACTCCACTGCGGCCACTCGACGACCCGCCGGAACCCGTGGGCCTCGTACATCCGGAGGGCGTGCTTGTTCGCGGCTGAGACGGCCAGGGCGGTGGTCGGAATCCCCCGGCCCTGCAGGTGGTGAACGCCCCAGCGGAGGAGCGCGCGCCCGAGGCCGCGCCCCCGCCACGGCGGCAGGACGCCGATGAGCTTCACCTCGCCGTACGGCGGGTCGTCGGCGGGGTAGGAGCGGGCCCGGCAGAACGCGATCACGCGTTCCGGCGCCTCCGCGGGTGCGACGAGGAGGATGTCGCCCGGGTCGAACTCGGGCGCGGAGTGGGCGGCGCGGATGATCGCCTCGGTCCACGACACGGGTGTCGGATGATCGGCGAAGGAGTCGTTGAGGAGCTCGACGAAGGCCAGGATCGCGTCGCGGGCGGGGTCCCACGCCCGCGCGACGAACCCGGGAGGGAGATCCGGGGCGGGGCCCGGGTCATCCGCCGGCCGTTCCATCCAGTAGAGGCTCGCCCGGTGGGCGAAGCCGAGCGCCTCGGCGAACCGCCGCCCGGGGGTGTCGCCGGGGGGCACGTAGAGCAGCAGGTAGGGGTGGCGAAGGACGTCCCGCACGTACGGCAGGGCCGCCTCCACGAGGGCCGTCCCGAGACCGCGCCTCCGGTGGGCATCGGCGACGTACAGGTCGTTCAGGCGCGGCGCGAGGTAGCCGACGACCGAACCCTCCGCAACCGCCACGGACGCCGCGGACGGCTCGGCGGTGAGGACGGCCATGTTCCGCTCCACGTCGCCGTGGGTCGCGTCCGGGTAGTCCCGGAGGTTCACGGCAGCGTGCCCGAGCGCCGCGATCGCCTCGAGGTCGGCGGCCGTCGCCGGACGCACCGCGCGCGTCACCAGATCGATCCCGGAGGGCAACGGTCGGCTCCTACGCCGGGAGGTCGCGCTCCTCCTCGCCGATGTAGCGGGCATCCGGCCGGATCAGGCGGTTCGCCGACGCCTGCTCCAGCACGTGGGCCGTCCAGCCGGCATGGCGGGCGAGGGCGAAGGCCGCCGGGAAGAGGTCGGGCGTGAGGCCGACCCCCTGGAGGACCGCCGCCGCGTAGAACTCGACGTTCGTCTTCAGCGGCCGGTCGGGGTACTTCTCCTCGAGGACCCTGAGGGCCACGTCCTCCACCTTGATCGCCAGCTCCAGCCAGTCGGGCCTCGTCGGCATGGTCTCGACGACGTGGCGCAGCGCGGCGGCCCGGGGATCGTAGGCGCGGTAGACGCGATGGCCGAAGCCCATGAGCCGTTCGCCCCGGGCGAGGGCGTCGCGGACCCACGCCTCGGCGCGCTCCGGGGAGCCGACCGCGTGGATCTGCTCAACCACCTCGGACGGGGCGCCGCCGTGGAGCGGGCCCTTCAAGGCCCCGATTGCACCGACGACGGCCGAGGCGATGTCGGACTTGGTCGAGGTGATCACGCGCGCCGCGAAGGTCGAGGCGTTCAGGCCGTGCTCGGCGCCCACGATGAAGTAGGCATCGAGAGCACGGGCCGTGGCCGGGTCCGGCCGCACGCCCTTCAGCTGGTAGAGGAAGCTCGAGACGAGGTCGAGCTCCGGGTCGGGATCGATCGGCAGGCGATCATCCCGCAGCCGGACGAAGGCGGCGAGCGCCGAGGGCGAGAACTCGGTGAGGGCACGGGCCTGCACTTCGGTGGGAGGCCAGTCCAGGTTCTGCGTGGTGCCCCACACGGAGACCGCGGTGCGCAGCGCGTCCATCGGCTTCGTCGTGCGCGGCAGGGCGCACATCGCCGACAGGACGGCCCGCGGGACCGGGCCTGCCGTGAGCCGGGCCTCTGGATCCCAGGTTCCCGTCCACAGCAGGTTGGCGACCGAGGCGAACGTCCCGCGGGCGACGAGGTCGCCGATCCGGTAGCCGCGGTACATCAGGCGGCCGTTCGTGCCGTCCACGAGACCCAGTTCGGTCTCGGCGGCGATGACTCCCTCGAGGCCGGGCGAGTAGGGTCGCCCGTCAGCGGTGTCGGCGGCGACCGGGATATTGGGATCCGCGAGCGGTATGGCCGGCGGAGTGGGCTTCTGGGGCATCGTGGCGTGTCCTCGGTGGCGGCCCGAGGGCCTGTGCGGGGCCGAAACGGGTACTCAATCGTACCCTGCACTCGCGCGCCGCGCGAAATCCCGGCCGGTACCCGCGCGAGCACGCCGTCGGGCGGCCCAAGACGCCGCGCGCCGCTCGCCCGGCGACCGCGCCGGGCAGCCGGCCTCCGTCGCCCGCGCCGCTCGCCGAGCCCGGTCGGGAACGGCCCGGCCCCTTCCAGCTCTCCGCAAGGACGCCCCTGAGCCCTACCCGGCGCGCCGAGGACGATCCTCGCGCAATCCCGCGGCCGCTGCCTCGTCGAGCACCCAGGTGGCTCCGGCACGGCGGGCCCGCAGGGCGGGCAGCCGCCGCTCGTCCCGGGACCGGGCACCGGGATCGGCATGCGCCGGGCCGAGCAGCTCCCCGACAATCGCCGCCTTTCCCGCGCCGAACGCGGCGACGACGAGGCCCGGCGACGCGTCGAGCGCCGCCGGGGTCAGGGTCACCCGGTCCAGGTGCGGCCCGATGTGGGACGGCGCGGGCGCCCACGTGGTCCAACCCGGAGCGTCGAAGGCAGCGCTGCCGGGGAAGACCGAGAGGAGGTGGCCATCGGGCCCGACGCCGACGAGGATCGCGTCGAAGACCGGACGGCCCTCCTCATCGGCCGTGAGCTCCGAGCGCAGGGTCGCCTCGAACCGGGCGGCGCAGGCGGCCGGGCCATCGCCGGCGGCGAGTGCCCCGTCGATCGGCCACGGGTGGACCTGCGCGGGATCGAGCGGCGCCGGGGCAAGCCCGCGGCGCACGTCGCCGGGAAGGAGCACTCGGTCGATCGCCCCGAGGTTGCAGTCAGGATCTCCGCGGGGCACGAAGCGGTCGTCCCCGACCCAGATGTGGAGGACGCTCCATGGCACGCGCGAGCGGAGCGGCTCCGCCAGGAGGGCGCGGTAGACGGCCGCCGGCGTCGAGCCCCCCGTGGACGCGAAATCGGCCCGCCCGCGGGCGACGGCGCCGGCCGCCAGCGCGTCGACGAGCGCCTCCGCCACGGCGACGGCCGCCGTCGCGGTGTCGGGCCGGACCAGGATCGCCGGCTCGCCAGCCCCCGTCGCAGAGCGGGTCCTCACGCTCCCGTCCCGGCCTGGGCGGTCCCGGCGAGCCGTGCCGCCAGCGCGAGGGAGCCCTCGGCGACCGGATCCCGCCCGCCCGCCTCGATCGCCTCGGTCAGCAGGTCCGCATCGGTGCTCCGCGCGGCGTGGAAGAGCCGGTCCAGCGCCTCGAGGCCATCCTCCCAGACCCGCACGCGGACGCTCTCCGCCTCCGCGGTCACCTCGGCCCGGAGCTCCGATCCGCGTCGTTCGGCCAGCAGCTCCACGCGCAGCGTGGTGCCGCTCGGCATCCCGGAGATCACCGGCCGGATGACGACCTCGATCTCGGGGCCGCGTCGTCGCGCAAGGAGCGCCCGCAGGCCTCGCCCCGGGTCCGGCGGGGCGCCGGGGCGGGCCGTCGTCCCCCACGAGGCCGATGCTGCTCGCTCTCCGCGCGCGAGCGGCTGGGCCACGCGCAGCCCCAGTCGCGATGCCAGCCAGGCGACGTGATAGACGGGCTTCACCAGGTTCGTGGCGGCCTCCTGGTCCGGGCCGCCGTGGGTGGCGTAGGTGACGGCGATCCGGCGGAGTGCGCGGAGGTACGGCTGGAACGCCTCTCGATCGAAGACGGAGGCGACGGCCTCGCGCCAGCGCGCCTGGCGCATGAGGGCGAAGTCGGAGATCGGGAGCGACGGCCGGGCGAGCCCAGCCAGCGCGATCAGCCGGTCCAGCCCGTCGCCGCTCCAGCGCGAGCTGTCGACGACGAGCCGGTCGGCCGTCCCGGCGAGCCCCCTCGCCGGGTCGGCCCCGAAGGGCGGGTCGCCGGGCCACCAGACCGTGAGGGGCAGGTCGTGGACCAGGAGCGGTGCGACGATCGCCTCGAGGTGGCGGCCGGTCTCGCCACCGGCGGACACGTAGACCTGCTCGGCACAGGTCTCGGCGGCGCCGGCGCGCGGGACCATACACCAGGCCCTGACGTCGGCCCTCAGCCAAGCCGGGCCGTCGGGGTCGGTCGGGACGAGGATGAGCGTCCGGGACGGGTAGCGGCCGGTCCCCGCGGCGAGTGTCGCGGCCGCCAGCTCGCCGAGCTCGGGGCTGCGGGCGACCACGACGAGATTGAGGACGCTTGTCCGGGCGGCGACCGTTCGCTCGCCGTCGGAGCCCCCCCCCGCCGCCGCCCTGGGCGAGGCCCAGATCCGGCCGAGCTCCCGGTCGATCTCCGCCACGGACGTCGCCCGCTGGTCCCAGCGCAGGATGGGGCTGCCCGGCGTCGCCTCGATCCCGAACGGGATGACGGTCGTCCCGGTCGGGGCCCCCGGCGGCGGGTTCCCGCCGCTCAGATTCGCCGCCACCGCCGCCCGTCCCCCCGGAGCAGCGCGTCGGCGGCCTCCGATCCCCAGCTGCCGGCCGCGTAGTCCGGGAAGCCCGGCGGCTGCTCGTCGGCCCAGGCCTCGATCACGGGCGTGACGATTCCCCACGCCTTCTCGGCCTCGTCGGACCGGGTGAAGAGGGCCGCGTCGCCGAGGAGCACGTCGAGGATGAGCGTCTCGTACGCATCGGGGCTGTCGACGGAAAAGGCCGAGCCGTAGGTGAAGTCCATGTTCACGCTGCGGACGTCCACCCCGAGGCCCGGAACCTTGGCCGCAAAGCGGAGGAGGATCCCCTCGTCCGGCTGGATCCGGAGGGCGAGGAGGTTCGCCTCGGGGTCTGCGTTCGACTCCTTGAAGAGGGCGTGGGGGACCTGCTTGAACTGGATGGCGATCTCGGTCGCCCGCCTGGGCAGGCGCTTGCCGGCCCGCAGGTAGAAGGGGACGCCCGCCCACCGCCAGTCGTCGATGAAGAGCCGCGCCGCGACGTACGTCTCGGTCTCCGACTCCGGGTCGACCTCGGGCTCGGAGCGGTACCCGGCCACCGGCTCGCCGGCCACCCAGCCCGGCCCGTATTGGCCCCGAACCACGTTGGCCGCGACGTCGGCCGGCGCCATCGGCTCCATCGCCCGGAGGACCTTGACCTTCTCGTCGCGCAGGGCATCGGCGTCGAAGGTGGCGGGCGGCTCCATCGCCACGAGCGCCAGCAGCTGCATCAGGTGGTTCTGGAGGAAGTCGCGCGAGGCCCCGGCCTCCTCGTAGAAGGAGCCGCGATTCTCGACGCCGATCGACTCTGCGACGGTGATCTGGACGTGGTCGACGTACCGGCGGTTCCAGATCGGCTCGAAGATCCCGTTCCCGAAGCGGAAGACGAGGATGTTGCGGACAGTCTCCTTGCCCAGGTAGTGGTCGATGCGGTAGACCTGCGTTTCGCGGAAGACCTTGCCGACCTCGCGGTTGAGGCGGAGCGCGCTCGTGAGGTCGCGCCCGAAGGGCTTCTCGATCACGATCCGTCGCCAGCCCTCGCCTTGGTGCTCGTGGTCGAGCCCCACTCGCCCCAGGCCGCCGACGATCTGGGCGAATGCGGACGGCTGGGTCGCCAGGTAGAAGCAGCGGTTGCCGCCCGTCCCCTGCTCCGCGTCGACCTCGTCGAGCCGCGTCGCGAGCCCGTCGTAGAAGGCATGGTCGCCGAAGTCACCACGGAAGTAGGTGATCCGTGCGGCGAAGGCCTCCCAGGCGCTCGCCTCGATCGGCAGGACGCGGCTGAACTGCTCCAGCGAGGCCCGGAGCTCCGCCCTGAACGCCTCGTCGGCGTAGTGCCGGCGGCCGATCGCCACGACGGCGAACTCGTGGGGGAGCAGGTTCGTGCGCCAGAGCTGGAAGAGCGCCGGAACGACCTTGCGATGGGCCAGGTCGCCCGTGGCGCCGAAGAGCACGAAGAGCGCGGGGTCCGGCACGCGCTCCAGGCGCAGCCCCTCGCGGAGCGGATTGGCAGCGCCCCTTGGCGCGGGGCGTCGCTTCGCGGCCCGCGCCAGGCGCAGCTCGCGCGCGGTCTGCGGGCCCTCGTCGGCGGGACCAGGGGCCGGCAACGGCTTCCGGGCGCGCTCAGTCCGCGACACGGGCGGCCTCCGACTTCAGCGTCATGCGGGCCCACGCCCTGGCCATGTAGGGGACGGCCGTTGGCGTGACGCAGCCGGTCTGTCC
>JAZDPM010000315.1:0-9656 GCA_043797725.1 Chloroflexota bacterium | reverse complement strand
CGTGGGCGGGGCGAGGAGGAGGTCGATCTTGGAATCGTGCTCCACGAGGACGCCGCGGAGCAGGTCGGCGTCGATGGATGTCGCGCTCACCACGTCGACGATGCTCTTGCGGTCGAGGCCGAGGTCCATGAAGACCCGGTGGTCGCCGAACTGGAGGTTCGCGTCCACGAGGCAGACGCGCCGGCCCAGCTCGCGCTGGAGGGCGATGCCCACGTTGATCGCGATCGTGGTCGTCCCCACGCCGCCCTTGGCGCCGAAGAAGGCCAGGACGCGCCCGAGGGGCGGTCGGCCGACGAGGAGGTCCTTGGGGGCGAAGCGGGCCAGGAGGCTCTTGATGCGGGCCAGCAGCTCGGCCGGGTGGAAGGGCTTGACGAGGTAGTCGTCGGCACCCGCGCGCAGACCGCGGATCTTCTGCTCGACCTCGGCCTCGGCCGTCAGCATGATGATGGGAACGTGAGCGTCGGTCTCCTCCGCCCGGACCTTGGCCGCCACCTGGTAGCCATCGAGCGTCGGGAGCATGACGTCCAGCAGGATCAGGGCGGGGTCCTCGACGCCCCACAGGCGGAACCCCTCCGCGCCGTCCGAGGCGACGACCACCTCGTAGCCCTCCTGCTTGAGCGTGTAGCTCAGCAGGCGCTGGACGTTCGGGTCATCGTCGACAACGAGAATCTTCGCGGCCATCCGGACCTCACTCCCTCAATCGGGATCGCTGCGCCGCGCCCCCGGGCGCAGCGAATAGTAGCGGACTGGGGTCCCGGTCGGCCCCCGCCCGGTCGTACCAGCCCCTTGCCGCCCTGTGGCGCCCGGTCATCCCTCCCTGGATGTCGTGCTGGCGGTCGCGATCGCCGTGCCGAGGCCGGCCGTCAGTGGCCCGACGAGCTGGGTGAACTCGGCCGGGATGATGTACTTGGTGGACGGGCTCTGGCCGATCACCTTCAGGGCGTCCAGGTACTGCAGGAGCATCGTCTTCTGGTCGATCGCCGAGGCCGACTCGTAGATCCGGGTCAGGGCCTGGCCGAAGCCTTCGGCGTTGAGGATCTGCGACTGGCGCGCGCCCTCGGCGCGCAGGATCAGCGACTGGCGCTCGCCCTCGGCGGTGAGGATCGCGGCCTGCTTGGCGCCCTCGGCGATGTTGATCTCCGACTGCCGGCGACCCTCGGACTCGGTGATGACCGCGCGCCGCGTCCGCTCGGCGGAGAGCTGCCGGTTCATCGCGTCCTGGACGTCACGCGGCGGCGTGATCTCGCGGATCTCGACGGTCGTCACCTTGCCGCCCCAGCGCTCGGTGACCTCGTCGAGCTTCGTGCGCAGGACTTCGTTGATCTGCTCGCGACGGGAGAGGACCTCGTCAAGCAGGATGTCGCCGATGACCGCACGCAGCGTCGTCGTCGCCACGCCCTGCAGCGCGCCGGCGAAGTAGGCAACGTTCACGATGCTCTTGAGCGGATCGGCGATCCGCCAGTAGATGAGGAAGTCGACGTTGATCGGGGCGTTGTCCCGGGTGATCGTCGTCTGGCTGGCGACCTCGATGAACTGCTCCCGCACGTCCACCTTCACCGGCCGGTCGACGATCGGGATGAGGAAGCGCAGCCCCGGATCGCGCACGAGACGCTCGCTGGTCCGCCCCAGCCGGAAGACGACCATCTTCTCGTACTGCTGGACCACCCGGACCGAGAGGTAGAGGAAGACCAGGGCGAGGACGAGGATCGCCACGACCACGGAAAGCGTGATTCCGAGCTCCACGAGCGGGCTCCTTTCAACTCCGATGCTGGACGGGCGGCTCAGGACGCCGGCAGGGCATCCGTCGCCTCCACGTAGAGGGTGAGGCCGTCCTGGCGGACGACCGAAACAGAGGCGCCGCGCGCGATCGGGCGCCCGTCGACGCTCCGGGCAGTCCACTCCTCGCCAGCGGCGAGGACGGAGCCAATCGGGTCGATCGGGCGGGCGACCTTCCCGCCGAGCCCGATGACCTGCAGCGAGCCGACGAGGACCGGGCTCTGCGGGGTATGACGGGTCCGGAAGGCAACGACGGTGATGAGGGCGGCGAACGCCGCGGTCATGCCCACGACGACGATGATGACGGGCAGCGCCACCGCGACGTCGGGAGCGGTCGGGGTGCCAGGCTCCGTGTAGAGCGCGGCCGCCCCCAGCGCCACGCAGATGACCGCCCCGATCGCGAGCAGCCCGTGGCTGGTGATCTGGGTCTCGAGGAGTACCAGGACGAGCCCGAGGGCGATGAGCAGGAGGCCCGCGACGTTGAGGGGCAGGCTGCCGAAGCCGATGAACGCGAGGAGCATCGCGATCGCGCCAATGATCCCGGTCACGAAGTTCGGATTCTGGAGCTCGAAGATGAGGCCGTAGAAGCCGATCGTGAAGAGGATGAAGGCGATGTTCGGGTCAGAAAGCAGATGCAGGAAGCCCTGCAGGGGGTTCATCGGGACCTCGACCGGCGTCGCCGTCGCCGTCGCGAGGGTGACCTGCCGCCCCCCGGCCATTGTCACGGTGCGCCCGTCCGCGGCCCGAAGGACTTCCTCGATCGTCGAGGCGATCCCGTCGACGGCGCCGACCGCCACCGCTTCCACGGCCGAGTAGCTCTTCGCCTCGTCGACCGTCGAGACGGCCCAGGCGACGGGCCGGTCGCGCGCCTGGGCGATGGCCGTGATGTTGGCGATCGCGTCGTTCTTGACCTTATCGCCCAGCGTCCCCTCGATGTCCTCGCCGCTGCTGGCGATCGGGCTGGCGGCGCCGATGTTCGTTCCCGGCGCCATCCAGGCGAGGTTCGCGGCAAGCGTGATGAAGGTGCCCGCGCTCGCGGCCCGACCACCGGCCGGCGCCACCCAGACGATGACCGGAATGGGGGCCTCGAGGAGGACACTCGTGATCTTCTGGGTGGCCTCCAGGCTGCCGCCGGGCGTGTTCAGCTTGACGATGACGACACAGGCCCCCTCGCGAGCCGCCTTGGCGACCCCGTCGCTGAGATACCCGGCCAGGACACCGTCGACGACCCCGGTGGTCGGCAGGACCCAGGCCTCGGGCGCTCCGTCCGCCGCCCGGGTAGGGGCCGCCCCCCCGAAGGCGAGCCCTAACGCCCCGAGCCCGAGGGGCACGAGCGGAAGGAGGCGGGCGAGGCGGGCGAGACGGCGCATGGTCGAGTCTCCTGCGCCCAGTATGGCACCAGCGCCGCGGGGGTCCCTTGTGCCGGGTGCTAGGTCCGGCGATCGTTCCGAGGATCGTCGTCGACGACGTCCAGGACGAGCTGGCTCCACGTCTCCAGCCGGTCGTAGACGGCGCGGACCGACGCCGGCTCGGCGAACGCGCCCTCCAGCTTGTGGGTCTCGTGGATGCCGACGGCGCGCCCGGCGGCCTCGGCGAGGTAGACCACGCCAAGATGAACCCGCCCGACCTCCGTCTCGTCGTCGTTCAGGAGCCCCACGAAGCGGAACTCGGGGACGAAGTCGGCCGCGACCTCCTCGGCCCATTCACGGGCCAGACCGCCGGCGAGGTCCACGTCGCCGGGGTTGATGTGGCCGCCGATCCCGATCGAGTACTTGTCGTGGAGGCGCTCGTCGCCGCCGGCCCGGGTGCGCCGCATCAGGAACAGGCGACCGCGATCGCGGAGCACGAGGTACGGGATCACCTGCTTGAACCGCGGGTCGCATTCCATCGCGGCGCGCGGCTCGAAGCGGCCCTCGGCGGCGATGACGGCCAGCAAGGGCTCCGCCCCTGACTCCAGGATGCCCCGCCAGCCGTGCGCATCCATGATCCGGTCGCGTCGGACGACGAAGACCCGCTCGTCGGTCACCCGTGGCTTCCCAGGCGGTCGCGGGCCGCGGTGAGGCGCTCCCGGAGCATCGCCTCGTCGGGAAGGCCGTCGGCCGACTGCTGCTCGAGGAGTGCGAGCCACTCGTCCAGCCGGTCGCGAACGTCGCGCAGGCGCTCGGCGAGGGGCCCCGCATTCGTGCGGGCGATTCCCGCGCCCATGGCCGCGTCGCCGCGTGCGAGGCGCGTCGCGCTGGCCCACCCGCCTGCCGCGAGCGCTGCCGCTGCCGGCCAGCCCGGCGGAACGGGGTCTCCGGGCCCCCCCGCCACCGCCTCGACAAGGGCCGCGGCGAGCACCAGCGGGAGATGGCTGATCGCGGCGACGGCTGCGTCGTGCTCCGCCGCCGTCATGCGCAGGGGCCGGGCGCCGCAGGTGCGCGCCAGCGCCTCCACGCGCGACACGGCGTCCTCGTCGGGGACCAGAGGCGGCACGACCACCCACGGGCGATTGCGGAAGAGGTCAGCATCGGCCGCCGCGAAGCCGCTCGCTTCCCGGCCCGCCATGGGATGCCCGCCGACGAAGCGCAGCCCGAGGTGCGCGGCGCGGGCACCCAGGAGGACCTTGGTGCTCGCGACGTCCGTGACCACGGCGCCGGCGGCGAGGGTGGCCCGGTCGCTGCCGGCCAGGCGCGCCAGGAGGTCGAGGCAGGCGCCGGGTGGGGCCGCCAGCACCACCAGGTCCGCGTCGGCGAGAGCGCCGGCGAGCGTCCTGGGCGCGGCGTCGATCATGCCGGCACCCAGGGCACGGGCCGGTCCCGAACCCGATGGACTCCAGGCGGCCGCGGTCCAACCACCGGCCTCGCGCACCGCGCGGGCCACGGAGCCGCCGATCAGGCCCAGGCCGACGAACGTCAGGTGCACGGAACGGAATCTACCGCACGGACCGCAGGGCCGGGATCAGCCTACCGGCCGTCTCGACGCGGGTCGTCTCGACGCGGGCGGGTTCGACGTTCGGTCGTGCGCCGTTCGCCGCCCCCGGACGGCGGTCCCGGATCTCCCGGCGGGTTCTGGCGGCGCACCCGCTCGCGACGCTCGACGGCGCGCCGCTCGGGGTTCATCTGCGCTCCACAGCGCGGACAGCGGCGCTCGTCGACGAAGAGCGACTCCAGCGGGGAGGTCGCGTAGATCTGGCGGCCGCATTTCCAGCACGCGAGGCGGGGCATGACCCCATCCTACGCTGCCGCTCCGCCCGCCGACCGAGGTCCTCGTCGGCGCGTGCCGCCCGTCGGCGCGGACCGCGGCGGCGCGGTCCTCAGCCGACCGAGGGAAGCCCCTCGAGAGCCCGGGCGACCATCTCGGCCGGGTACTCGTAGTCCACGAGCGCCCCGGCCAGGTAGCGCTCGTAGGCGGACAGGTCGAAGTGCCCGTGGCCGCTCAGGTTGAAGAGGATCACCCGGGCGACCCCTTCCTCCTTCGCCAGCAGGGCCTCGTCGATCGCGGCCCGGATCGCATGGTTCGCCTCCGGGGCCGGCAGGATCCCCTCGCTTCGGGCGAACTGGACGCCCGCCGCGAAGCTCGGGTTCTGGTGCACCGCCCGGGCCTCGATGAACCCGTGCTCGCGCAGCAGGCTCACGAGCGGCGCCATCCCGTGGTAGCGGAGCCCGCCTGCGTGGATCGGCTCAGGGATGAAGTCGTGGCCCAGCGTGTGCATCTTGACCATCGGGGTCAGCTTGGCGGTGTCGCCGAAGTCGTAGGCATAGACGCCGCGGGTCAGCGAAGGTGAGGCCTCGGGCTCGACCGCGATCACCCGGTAGTCGGCTTCGCCGCGCAGCTTCTGGCCCATGAACGGGAAGACCAGCCCTGCGAAGTTCGATCCGCCGCCGGTGCACCCGATCAGGATGTCCGGCTTCTCGCCGGCCATCTCCATCTGGAGGATCGCCTCCTGCCCGATCACGGTCTGGTGGAGCAGGACGTGGTTGAGGACCGATCCGAGGGCGTACCTCGTGTCGTCGCGGGTCGCGGCGTCCTCCACCGCCTCGCTGATGGCGAGACCCAGCGAGCCCGGGTTGTCCGGCGTCGCGGCCAGGACGGCCCGGCCGTAGGCCGTGGTCGGAGACGGGCTCGCGACGACCTCCGCTCCATACGTCTCCATGAGCATCCGGCGGTAGGGCTTCTGGTCGTAGCTCGCCCGGACCATGTAGACCTTGACCTCGAGCCCGAAGAGCGCGCCCGCGATCGCGAGGGCGGTACCCCACTGGCCGGCGCCGGTCTCGGTCGCGAGGCGCTTCACGCCCTCCTGCTGGTTGTAGAAAGCCTGGGCGATCGCCGTGTTCGGCTTGTGGCTGCCGCCCGGGCTGACGCCCTCGTACTTGTAGTAGATGTGGGCCGGCGTATCGAGCGCCTTCTCGAGGCGATGGGCGCGGTAGAGCGGGCTCGGCCGGTAGAGGCGGTAGGCATCGCGGACCGGGTCGGGGATCTCGATCTCCCGCTCCGAGCTGACCTCCTGGGCGATGAGCGCCATCGGGAAGAGCGGCGCCAGGTCCGCGGGGCCGATCGGCTGGCCCGTGCCCGGGTGAAGAACCGGAGCCGGCGGCACCGTGAGGTCCGCGACGATGTTGTACCAGGAGCGCGGGATGCGGTCCTCGGCGAGCACGAACTTCGTGCGGTCGGATGGCACGGGGGGCCTCCTTGGAGCGCGGTGGCCGAGGATGGGCTCACCTCGGGGCGAACTGGGTGTGGAGGCTACCGCGCCGGGGCCCATCCCGGCAAGGCGCCGCCGCCGAGGGGCGCCGTCGCGAGGGGGCGATAGCGCACCGGGCCGCGTCCAAGGTCGCTCTGGTAGACCACCAGCCGATCGACCGTCCACGAGGCATCCAGCGCCGCCGCCGCGTCCGCGAGCGCCGCGACGGTGCGTCCGGCCCCAGGGACGCCATCCGCACGCCCGAGCGTCAGGTGGGCCCGGCGCGGCCGCTCGTCACGCGCCCAGCCGCGCCCGGCCAGCTCGCCGGACAGCACGTCCCCGAGGGCGGCCAGCCCGGAAGCTCCCTCGACGATCCCGAGCCAGACGACGCGGGGGCGGTCCGGGGCGGGAAAGGCGCCGGCGCCGCCAAGCCGGACGGTGAACGGGGCCGCCACCAGGGCGGCCGCCTCCGTCGCGGCGACGACGTCCGCGACGCGGTCGGGAGCGGTGGCCCCGAGGAACCGGACGGTCAGGTGCAGGTTCTCCGTGACCGCCCAGCGGAGGCGGCCGGCCTCCGGCAGGCGGGGATCGTCGATGATCCCGTCGACCAGCGCCCGCACCGCCGCCCGCGCGGCGTCCCCCAGCGGAGCCGCGACGAAGAGGCGGAGGTCGTCGGGTCCGCCCTCGGGATACCAGCGGCGCCAGCCGCGACGGTCAGCGCCCGTCGTCTCGCTCCCGCTGCCACGCCGCGCGGTCCGCGCGCAGCACGTCGTGGGCCCGGTCGCGGTCGACGATCTCTGCGACGTCCGGAAAGGCGGCTTCGTGCCGGGCGGTCATGCGCGCACGATACGCCACGCACCCACGGGGCGGGAATAGCGGCCCGGGCCGCGAACGCAGGCATCCCGGGCGTCGAACGGAGCGTGCTCGGCCGGGATTCCTCTCGTGACCCGGAGCGGCAAGGGCGCCCAGCGGAGTGCCGGGCCGGCGCACCGCCCTCACTCGTTGTAGAGCCGCTCCTCGATCAGCTTCTCCTGGACCGTCCGCCCGTTCGGGTCGAAGCACGAGAACTCGAAGTGCTTCTCGTACTCGAGGTCGACGTTGTCCTGGCCACCCCGGTTCTTCTCCACCGAGAGGATGATCCAGTCGCGGAAGCGCTGGGCCTGGTACGGGTTGAACTCGATGTTGACCTTGGCGACGATGTGGTACTTCTCGTTGAGGATGACGATGATGTCGGCCTCGTAGTTGATCGCCGACGAGCCGCGCAGGTGGTGGTTGCGCAGCCGGGAGGCCTTCAGCCCCTCCTTGTCCGCGGCCACGATCGCGATCATGCCGACCTGCTCGGTCAGCGCGATGTCCTTGAGGCCGTTGACGACGATCGTCACCTTCTCCGTCTCGGTGGCCGGCTCCGGGTGCAGCGGCACCTTCTGGAGGTAGTCGACGATGACGAGGAGCTGGCGGCCACCGGAGAGGTCCTTGTGAAGCTGGACCAGGGTCCGGATGTTGTCGACGGTGCAGGCGGTCTGCGTCCCGCGCATGAGGAAGAGGCTCTGGCCGTAGCGCCCGATCCGGTCGAGGCTGGGCCGGAGGCGCGGGTTCGAGGCGAGCTGGGGCCCGGTCCCGCCCTGCCCCTCCGCGACCCACGACCCGAGGATCTCGCGGCGCACGTCCTGGATCTTGATGGCGCCCGTCTTGTGCGGGAGGTGGGCCAGGGCCGACTCCATCGCGATGAGCCGGTTGAGGAGATAGTGCTCCTCGTGTTCGAAGCAGAGGTAGAGGACGTTCGCCTGGCCGCCGGAGGCGACGTTGCGCGCCATCTGGAGGGCCATCGTCGTCTTGCCGGTCCCCTGGGCACCACCGATCAGGAGGAGCTCACCCAGGCGGAGGCCCATGCCCATGGTCTTGTCGAGCGGCGTGAAGCCCAGCGGGATGGGCTGGTAGTCAGACAGGTTGCCCGACGTGATCCGGTCATTCAGGTCGAAGAGGACGTCGAGGGCGGACCGGGGCACCAGGCTCCCGGTGGCGGCGTCGACGCGCCACTGCGGCTGGGGCCCGCCGCCGGCGGGCTGCTCGATCTCCGTGCTCACGCGTACCCTGGCTCCCCTGGCGTAGCTGACGGTCGGGGCAGATGCCCGTGCGGCATCGTAGCACCAGCCCCCGGCCCGGACACCCTACTGGAGTACCATCCGGCGCCCGCCCGGCGGCGCTCAGGCATCGGGGTAGCCCGCCAGCTCGTCGAACATCCGGACCAGGGCTCGCAGGCCGGTCTCGAAGTTCGCCAGGATCATGTTCTCGTTCGGCGCGTGAGCGCGCGCATCGGGGTTCATGAAGCCCAGGAGGACGACCGGCTGGCGCAGGATCCGCTCGAAGCTGGCGGCGACCGGGATCGATCCGCCCTCGCGGAAGTAGAGCGGCGCGACGCCGAAGGTCGCCTCGATGGCCCGCGCGGCCGCCCGGGTCGCCGGATGGTCGATCGGCGTCAGGGTGCCGCGTCCCATGCCGAGGTCGCGGACCGTGACCCGGATGCCCGGCGGCGCGATCGCCCGGAGGTGGTCGCTGAGCAGGGCGAAGATGCGCGCCGGGTCCTGGTCTGCCACGAGGCGGCAGCTCACCTTGGCGTGCGCGTGGGCGGGGATGTTCGTCTTGGGGCCGTCCCCCGTGAAGCCGCCCCAGATCCCGTTCACGTCGAGGGTGGGGCGGGCGCTCTTGCGCTCCAGCGTCGTGTAGCCCGTCTCACCGGCCAGCGCGTCGACGCCGATCTCGGCCATCGAGGCCGCCTCGTCGAAGGGCAGGGCGGCGAAGGCGGCGCGGTCCTCGTCCGTGAGCGGGACGACGTCCTCGTAGAACCCCGGGACGCGAATCCGTCCGTCCGGCCCCTTGAGGGCCGCGAGCATCTCCACGAGCGCCGTAGCCGGGTTGACGACCGCGCCCCCGAACGACCCGGAGTGGAGGTCCACCGTCGGGCCCTCGACGTCGACCTGGACGTAGACGATTCCACGGAGCCCGACGCAGATGGCCGGCAGGTTCCCCTCGAAGAAGCCGGTGTCGCAGATCATCGCGAGATCGGCGGCCAGGCGTTCGCGGTTGGCCTCCAGCCACGCGTCGAGGTGGACGGACGAGCTCTCCTCCTCGCCCTCGAAGATGTACTTCACGTTGACCGGGAACCCGCCGCGCACGACGAGGAGCGCCTCCGCGACGCGCACCAGCATCTGGACATGGG
>JAZDPM010000298.1:0-5827 GCA_043797725.1 Chloroflexota bacterium | reverse complement strand
AAGGTGCGCTCGGGCCTCTCGGCCGGGCGGGTCCAGTCGGTCGCCGTGCGCCTCGTCGTCGAGCGCGAGCGGGAGATCCGGGGCTTCGTCGCCCGCGAGTACTGGACGATCGTGGCGAGCCTCGTGGCCCCGGATGGCACGCCGCTCGACGCCGATCTGGTCCGGATCGACGGGGCGAAGCCCGAGATCGGCGACGGCGCCACGGCCGACGCGCACGTCCGGGCCCTGCGGGCCAGCCGCCCGGTCGTCACCGAGGTCGGGACGAAGAAGAGCAAGCGGAGCCCGGCGCCGCCGTTCACGACCTCGACGCTCCAGCAGGAGGCGAGCCGCAAGCTCGGCTTCAGCCCGAAGCGCACGATGTCGGTCGCCCAGCGCCTCTACGAGGGCGTCGACACGCCGGATGGCCACGTCGGCCTGATCACCTACATGCGAACCGACTCGATTGCCATGGCCGGACAGGCCCTGGGCCAGGCCCGCGAGGTGATCGCGGCGCGCTTCGGCGACGAGTACACGATGCCCAAGGGGCGGGTCTTCCGGAAGAAGTCCAAGAGTGCCCAGGAGGCCCACGAGGCGATCCGGCCGACCTCGTTCGCCCGCGACCCGGAGGCCATGGCGGCGCGCCTCAAGCCGGAGGAGGCGCGCCTCTACCGCCTCATCTGGCAGCGCGCGGTGGCCAGCCAGATGAAGGAGAAGGAGCTCGAGACCACCACCGTCGACCTGGCGGCCGGTTCGTACGGGCTCCGGGCGACCGCCACCCGAACCCTCTTCGACGGCTTCTCCGCGGTCTACACGGAAGGGCGCGACGACGGCGAGGACGACGCGGAGCGCACTCTCCCGCCGCTCGCCGCCGGCGACACCACGACGGTCGCGGCGGTCACTCCGACGCAGCACTTCACCGAACCGCCGCCGCGCTACACGGAGGCCAGCCTGGTCAAGGCCCTCGAGGAGAACGGGATCGGCCGCCCGTCCACGTACGCGGCGACGATCTCCACGATCGTCGATCGCGGCTACGTCGTCGTCCGTGAGCGGCGGCTTCACCCGGAGCCGGTCGCCGAGGTGGTCACGGATCTCCTCGTCGGCCATTTCGGCGAATACGTCGATCTCGCGTTCACGGCCCGGATGGAGGAGGAGCTGGACGAGGTCGCCCGCGGCGAGCGGGCCTGGGTGCCGCTCCTCGCGGCGTTCTACGGGCCACTCCGGACGCGGGTGGACGAGAAGCGCCGCGAGCTGAGACGGGCGGACTTCACCACCGAGGCCACGGACGAGACCTGCTCGGAGGGTCACCCCATGGTGATCCGGCTGGGTCGCAACGGCCGCTTCCTCGCCTGCTCGCTCTTCCCGGAGCACAGGGAATCGCGGCCGATCCCCGGGGAGGAGCCCGAGCTCCCGGCCCTGCCGGGCACCGGCGAGGCCTGTCCAACCTGCGGGGCGACGGACGGCGGCGAGCTGGTCGCGAAGCGCGGGCGTTTCGGGCCCTTCGTCGGCTGCAACCGCTACCCCGCCTGTTCCTACATCAAGAGGGATGGCCCGCCGCCGCCCGACCAGCTCCCCTTCGAGGTGGCTTGCCCGTCCTGCCGGGAGGGACACCTCGTGGCGCGGCGCGCCCGCCGGACGAGCTCCGTCTTCTGGGGCTGCTCGCGCTACCCGAGCTGCAGCTTCACCACGTCGCGTGAGCCGCTCGGCCCGGTCCACGAGCCCGATGGCGGACCGCTGGTCCGGGCGGACCCCGACGCCGCCCTGTGCCTGGGTTGTGGCGCCACGGTGCCGCTCACGGGCGAGACCCTCGAGCCGGGACGCCGCATCGCCGGCGGAGCGCCGGACCCGGCCGCGCTCCAGCGGCCGGCCCGCGGTCGCCGCGGTGGAGCCAGGGGACGCCCACCGGGCTCGACCGGCCGCCCGCGACGGACGGGGGTCTCGCGGCCCCGGGCGGCGCGCCCGGCGTGAACGGCGAGGAGGCCCTCGAGCGTTACCTCGCGAGCCTCGCCGCCCGCGACGCGTCGCCGCACACCCTGCGGGCCTACGCGACGGCCCTTGCGGCCTACCTCGCCTGGCTCGATGTCGCGGGCCTCGACTGGCGGGCGCCAGATCGCGCGGCGCTCCGCCGGTACCTCGCCGAGCTCACCGAGGGACATGCCCGCACGACCGTGGCCCAGCGCCTCGCCGCGATCCGCTCGCTCTACCGCTGGGCCCGCCGGACGGGTCTCCTTGGCGCGGACCCGTGGGCGGCCCTCGCGACGCCCCGCCGTCCGCACCGGCTGCCGGCCGTCCTCGCGATCGAGGAGGTCGAGCGGCTCCTGGATGCAGTCGCCGACGAGGGTGCCACCGCACCCGAGGCCGATCCGGGAGCACGGCCGCGATCGCCCTCCGCGGCGGCTCCGCTCCGGCACGCCCTGGCCCTGCGCGACGTCGCCCTGGTGGAGACCGCCTACGCGGCGGGGCTGCGCATCTCGGAGCTGGCCGGGGCGCGCCTCGGCACGCTCGACCTTGCCCGCGGCGAGATCCGGGTGGCCGGCAAGGGCCGCAAGGAGCGGATCGGCCTCCTGGGCCGGCCCGCTCGAGCGGCGCTGGGCGCCTACCTCGCCGACGGCCGGCCCGTCCTCCTCGCCCGCGGCATCGATGGGCCGCGCCGCCCGGATACGCTCTTCGTCAACCACCGGGGTGCGCCGCTCGGCGTGCGGGGGATTCGCTACCGGCTGCACCGGGCGGCAGTTCGGGCCGGCCTGCCGGACGACGCGACGCCCCACACCCTTCGCCATTCGTTCGCGACCCACCTCCTGGACGGTGGCGCGGACCTGCGCGTGGTGCAGGAGCTCCTGGGGCACGCCGACCTGGCGACGACGCAGGTGTACACGCACGTCGCCCCGGCGCGCCTGCGCAGCGTCTACCGGCGTGCCCATCCGCGGGCCGGGGAAGCCGGGCCGCGATGAGCGGGGCCGCGCGCGACCTGGCCCGGGCGGGGATGGTCGTCACCGGGGCCCTCTTCGTCTCGCGGCTCCTCGGCTGGGTCCGGATGGCGGTGATCGCGGCGAGCCTCGGGATCGGCCGCGAGCTCGACATCTACATCGCGGCCTTCCGGATCCCCGACTTCCTCTTCCAGCTCGTGGCGGCCGGCGCCCTGGCTTCGGCCGTGATCCCGACGATCGCGGCGCTGGTGGCCGCCGGCGAGCGGGACCGGGCATGGCGGGTCGTCTCCACCATCGCCACCATGCTCATGCTCGTCCTGGCGGTCCTCCTCGTCGTGATGTTCATCGCGGCGCCCTTCCTCGCGCCGCTCATCGCGCCGGGGTTCGCCGCCGCCGACCTCCCGCGCCTGGTTGACCTGACACGCGTCCTCCTCCTCAGCCCCATCTTCCTCGCCCTGTCGGCCGTGGCGACGAGCATCCTGAACTCCGCCGGGCGCTTCGCGGCCTCGGTCCTGGCGCCGATCGTCTACAACGTGGTGATCATCGGCGCCGCCGTGACGCTCGTCCCGAACTTCGGGCTGGCCGGCCTGGCGTGGGGCACGGTCGCGGGCGCGGCGGCGACTCTCCTCGTGCAGCTGGCCCCGGTCTTCCGCGGCGTCGGCTTCCGGTACACGCGTGCCGTGGACCTCCGCGACCGGGAGGCGCGGCGGACGCTGGTCCTGCTCGGACCGCGGGCCATCGGCCTCGCCGGCAGCCAGCTGACCCTCATCCTCCTGACGACGCTCGGGTCCACGCTCGCCGCGGGCGCCATCGGCGCCTTCGCCCTGGCCTTCACGATCTTCCAGATCCCGCTCGGCACGATTGCGTACCCTCTCGGCATCGTCGCGCTCCCGGCGCTCTCCCAGCGTGTCGCAGCCGGCGAGATCGACGAGTACGTGGCGCTCGTGACCCGCGCCCTCCGCCTCCTGGGCTTCGCGATGCTGCCGGTGGCCTGCATCGCCGCCGGCGTGGCGCTCCCGGTCATCGATCTCGTCATCGACTTCGGGCGCGTCGACGACGCGGGGATCGCCCTCACGGCGGCGGCGTTCATCGGGTTCCTCGCCGCGCTCCCGACGGAGGCGGTCATCATCGTTCTCTCGCGCGCCTTCTTCGCCGCGCGCAACACGTGGATCCCCGTGGGCGCCGCGCTGGTCTCGGTGGTGATCGCCGTGGGTACGGCGACGCTCCTCGTGGACAGGCTCGGGATCCTGGCCCTGGCCCTCGGCGTCACGGTGGCCTCCTGGGTGGAGGCGGCGCTCCTCCTGGCCGCCTTCCGCTCGCGCCAAGCCGGCTTCGGCCTGCTGCGGCTCGGCCGCGCCCACCTCCTGTACCTGGGGGCCGCCATCGCCGCGGGGCTCGTCGCCGATCGTGCCCACGACCTCATCGCCGGCTCCCTTGAGGCCGACCCCGGCATCGGGCCGTCGGTGCTCGCGCTCGGCGGGATCGGGCTCGTCGGGCTGGCCGTCTACCTGGGCCTCGCCGCCGTGCTGCGCGTCCCGGAGCTGGGCGCCACGGTTCGCCTCGTCCGGTCCGGCCTCGGCCGGAGCGCCGCGTGACCGGCCCTCCTGATCTCCGTCGCGACCCTGCAGCGTGGGACGCGTTCGTCGAGCGGACTGAGCACGGCTCGTACCTCCAGCTGGACGGCTGGGCACGGGTCAAGGCGGCGAACGGCTGGGCGGCGCGGCGCATCGTCGCCGGCGCTCCCGGTGCGCGGATCGGGATGCAGCTCCTCCTGCGCCGCCCCCGCCCCCTCCCGTGGGCGTTCTCGTACGCGCCCCGCGGGCCCGTCGCCGAGTCGTGGACGGCCGAGGCGCTGGGGGAGCTGACGGAGGCGATCCGGGCCGCCCGGACGGACCTCGGCCGCGTCTCGCACCTGCGGATCGACCCCGAGGTCGAGGCGGACGGCCGGCACGATCCCGACGGGGCGCTGCGGGCGGGGCTCGCCGCCGCGGGCTGGGCTGCAGCGCCCTCGGTGCAGCCGCCCTCGAGCCGGGTGATCGATCTCTCGGGGGACGAGGACGCCCTCTGGATGGACCTCCGCAAGAAGTGGCGCCAGTACGTGAACAAGGCCCGCGCCGGTGGGGTGCGCGTCGTCGAGCTGCCGGGCGACCCGATCGGGCCCTTCTACGAGATCTACCGCGAGACGGCCGCCCGGGCCGGCTTCCTGATCCGGACCGAGCAGGCCTATCGCGACGTCTACGAGGCCTTCCGGCCGGCGGATCGAGCCCGCGTCCTGTTTGCCCTCGGTCCCGACGCCGTTCCCCTGGCGAGCCTCTTTCTCGTCCGCTGCGGACGCCGGGTCGTGGAGCCCTACGGCGGCATGACGGCGTCCGGCGCGGACCTCCGGGCGAACTACCTTCTCAAGTGGGAGGCGATCCGGCGCTCCCGCGAGGAGGGAGCGGCGGCCTACGACCTGTGGGGGCTGGCGCACCCGGGCATCGCCCACTTCAAGGCCGGCTTCGGAGGCCGCGAGGTGCGCTACGTGGGCGGCTGGGACCTCGTGCTCGACAAGGTCGGCCGGCGGGTCTACGAGACCGCCCAGCAGGCGCGCGTCCGGTGGGCGCGGTGGCGGGCGGGGCTGGGGCGGGGATCGGGGATGGGTCCCGCGGAGCCGGCCGCCGGCGACGGCGCCGAGGCCGGATGACGGCCATGGTGACGCGTCCGGGAGCCGGGATCCCGGCCCTGCGCGTGGTCCGCGAGGCCGCGCCGGAGGAGCTCGCGTCCTGGGACGCCCGCGTGGTGGACGTGCCCGACGGCGACGTGCAGCAGTCGCTTGCCTGGGGGCTCGCGCGGGAGCTGGCGGGAGCCACGCCGCCCCACCTGGTCCTCGCCGACGGCTCGGTCGCGCTCGTCCTGGGCCGGCGCCGGCGCCTCCTCGGCGGCGG
>JAZDPM010000246.1:0-14830 GCA_043797725.1 Chloroflexota bacterium | reverse complement strand
GTCGCGAAGCGCGACGCGAACGGCGCCATCAGCTACAGGGACGCCCTCCGCGAGGCGCTCGTCGAGGAGATGGCCCGCGACTCCCGGATCATCCACTACGGGGAGGACGTGGCCGACTACGGCGGCGCGTTCAAGCTCACGAAGGGGCTCCTGGAGGCGTTCGGGCGCGAGCGCGTCTTCAACACGCCGATCAGCGAGGCGGCCATCTGCGGGACAGCGGTCGGGGCGGCGATCGTCGGCCTCCGGCCGGTGGTCGAGCTGATGTACATGGACTTCGCCCTGATGTCCTCCGACCAGATCGCCAACCAGGCCGCCAAGTGGCACTACATGAGCGGCGCCCAGGTAGAGGTCCCACTCGTCATCCGGGCCTCGGTCGGCGCCGGGAAGGGCTACGGGGGGCAGCACTCGCAGTCGCTCGAGAGCATCTTCACTCACATTCCAGGCCTCTACGTGCTCTACCCGGCGACACCGGCGGACGCCAAGGGACTCCTGAAGTCGGCGATCCGCACCAACAACCCGGTCCTGTTCGTGGAGAGCCAGGGCCTCTACCCGACGAAGGGCATGGTCCCCGAGGAGGAGTACCTCACCCCGATCGGGACGGCGCGTGTCGCCCGCGAGGGAACGGACGCCACGCTCGTCGGCTGGGGGCCGGCGGTCCTCGACCTCCTGGCCGCCGCGGAGACGCTCCAGGCGGAGCACGGCATCGCGGCCGAGGTGATCGATCTGCGGAGCCTGGTCCCGCTCGACATGGAGACGGTCCTGGCCTCGGTCCGCCGAACCGGCCGCTGCGTCGTCGCCAGCCAGGCCGTCCTGGTCGGCAGCTTCGTCAACGAGATCGTCGCCCGGATCCAGGCGGAGGCGTTCGACTTCCTGGACGGCCCCGTCGGACGGATCGGGGCCGCGAACGGGATCTCCCCGCAGGCGGAGGGGCTCGAGAAGGCTTTCCTGCCGAACGCCGGCGACATCGTCCGGGCCGTCCTGGCCCTCCTGTAGTCGGAGGCCGCTGTCGTGGTCCACGCGATCCGCATGCCGAAGCCCGGCCAGATGACCGAGGAATGCACGATCTCGACCTGGTTCAAGCGCGAGGGCGACCCGGTCGCGAAGGGCGACATCCTGTTCGAGATCGAGACCGATAAGTCGGCCATGGAGGTCGAGTCCTTCGAGGAGGGCGTCCTCCTCCGGCGGCTGGTCGCCGAGGGCGACACGGTCCCGGTCAACACGATCTGCGCCTACGTGGGCGAGGTCGGCGAGGAGATCCCCGAGGGGGCCCCGGCCAACCCCGTGCCGGCCACGCGGGAGGCTCCCGCCCCCGAGCCGGCAGCCGCCCCGGCGCGTTCGGCGGCGGCCGCTGCTCCGGACTCGGCTCCGGCTCCGGCCGCGGCAGCCGCGGGGGACGGCCGCCTGCGAATCAGCCCGCGGGCGAGCAAGGCCGCCGCCGAGGCCGGGATCGATCCCGGCACGATCACCGGCACGGGTCCCGGGGGGCGGATCACCGAGCGCGACGTCCGGGCGGCCGTCCTGGCGCCGCCCGTCGCGGCGAGCCCCGCATCCGCCCCCACAGCCCCGCGGGTCCCGCCCGCACGAGCAGCCGCTCCCCTGCCCTCGATCCCAGTCGAGGGCGAGGAGGAGCCGCGCCCGCTGAGCCGCATTCGCCGCGTCATCGCCGATCGGCTGACCCACAGCTGGACGTCCACCCCCCACTTCACGGTCACCGTCGCCGTCGATGTGACCGCCCTCCTGGCGCACCGGGCGGAGCTCAGGGCCGCGGGCACGACCCTGACCGTCACGGACTTCGTCCTGGGCGCCACGGCGCAGACCCTCGCCGAGTTCCCGGACGTCAACTCGCGCACAGACGGCGTCTCGGTCTGGCCGCGCCGCCGGGTGCACCTCGGCCTCGCGGTGTCCCTTCCCGGCGGCCTGGTCGTGCCCGTCATCCGGGACGCCGACCGACTGCCGCTCGGCGAGATCCACGACCGCGCGATCGCCCTTGCCACGGCCGCCCGCGAGGGGCGGTTGGCGGTGGACGACATGACGGGCAGCACGTTCACCGTGTCCAACCTCGGCATGTTCGGGGTCGAGGAGTTCAGCGCCATCATCAACCCCGGCGAGGCCGCCATCCTCGCCATCTCGAGCGCGATCCCGACGGCGGTCGCGATCGGGGACGGGCTGGCCGTGCGCTCGATCATGAGGCTGACCCTCTCGGCGGACCACCGGCTGGTCGACGGCGAGACGGGGGCCCGGTTCCTGGGCGCGATCCGGCGCCGGCTCGAGAACGTCACGTCCTTCCGCAACGGGGCCCTCACCCAGTGACTCACCGGGCCGCGGCCGGGGCTGCCCGGGTGGTCCCCGGACGCGAGCCGGGGATCGCGACGCTGCCGAACTTGCGCGACGTGGGGGGCCACCTCACGCGCGACGGAGGACACGTCCGCACAGGCCTGCTCTACCGGTCCGCCGACCTCAGCAGGATCGACCAGGCCGACGCGGCCGCGCTCGCGCGGCTGGGCATCCGGACGATCTACGACCTGCGCACGACCGGCGAGCGGGCAGGGCACCCCGACCGGCTCCCGCCGGGCAGTGCGTATTTCGTGGCGGACATCCTGGGGGACTCAGCTGGGATGACCCCGGCCGAGTTCGCGACGCTGTTCGAGGACCCGGCGGCAGCGGAGAGGGCGCTCGCCGGCGGTCGGTCGGCGATCTTCTTCGTGAGCGCGTACCGCGAGTTCGTGCGCCTGGACAGCGCCCGGGCGGGCTACCGGCGCCTCTTCTCTGACCTGGCCGACGGGGCCAGCACGCCCGCGCTGTTCCACTGCACCACGGGCAAGGATCGGACCGGCTGGGCGGCAGCCGCCCTGCTGACGCTCCTCGGCGTGCCCGACGACGAGGTGATGGAGGACTACCTGCTCAGCGGCCCGCGGCTGCTCCCCGTGGTCCGGCCGATGGTCGACGCGTTCGCGGCGCGAGGCGGTGACCCGGAGCTGCTGTGGCCCCTCGTCGGCGTCCGACCGGACTACCTCGAGGCCGCCCTGGACGAGGTACACCGCCTGTTCGGCTCCATCGAGGGCTACTTCGCCGAGGGCCTGGGACTCGACGCCCCGGCCCAGGGGGCGCTCCGCGGGATGCTGGTCGAGCGCGGCTGACCGCCCGCTACGCGCCGACGCGAGCCGTGCCCGCGGTCCAGGGCGACCCGCTGGATCCCCATGATCGCGATCGCGTCGGTGATCCGGCCGTCGAGGGTCATGGCGAGGGCCTCCTCGAAGGGTACCCAGCGGACCGCGAGATCCTCGCTGGCCTCGGGCGCGGCCGCTCCGCCGGCGAGGTCGCTGGCGAGGTACAGGACGCCGGCCTCGTCGGTCACCGAGTTCGACAGGTGGAAGCGGCCCAGCTCGCGCCAGGTCGCCGCGACGACGCCCGTCTCCTCGCGGAGCTCGCGCCGGGCGCCTTCGAGGGGATCCTCCCCCGCCGGGACGCCGCCCTCGGGAATCTCCCAAGAGTAGGCGTCGAGGGCGTAGCGGTGCTGGCCCACGAGCAGGACACGGTCTTCGTGGTCGATCGCGACGATGCCCGCGGCCAGGGACGCGAAATGGACAACGCCGTAGACGCCGGGGCTGCCGTCGGGCCGGACCACGTCGTCATGCCAGACCGTGACCCAGGAGTTCTCGTAGGCGACGCGGCGGGCGCGACGCCGCCAGGGGCCGACTGCGACGGGGGCGGGCTCGCTGCTCATCGGTGCATCGTAGCGAGGCGGGGGCGCGACTACCGCGGCGCCGCCATCGGCCAGCTCGACGTCATGGCGATCCCGGCCCGGCGGCAACCTCCGGGTGACCGTCCCTCGCCCTCAGCCCTGCTTGAGCGCGGTCGCAATCTCGGCGGCCCAGGCGCGGATCTCGTCCCACGGCCGGAAGTCGCCCTCGGGAGCCCGGACCGCGGTGAGGAGGACCTTCTCGCCGAGACCAAGCCGGCTCCGGTCGACCTGGCCGGCGAAAACCCGGTGCTCGCGGGCGCCCGTCGCCGCGATGAGCTCCGCGACGTCGACCGGCTCGTCCCCGGGCTTCGGCTCGTGGCCGACGGGCCCGCTGGAGAAGAGCCAGACCGGCCGGGTGGCAATCTCCTTCGAGAAGCGCTCCACCAGGTTGACGGCGGAATCCATCCAGTGGCCCACGTAGACGCAGCTTCCCAGGATGACGGCGTCGTACCCCTCGAGGCTCGTCACGGCGTCGGGCGGCAGGACGGCGGTCTGAAAGCCGGCACCGGCGAGCGTCGCGCTGATCGCCTCGGCGATCTCGAAGCTGGCACCGTGCCGGGAAGCGACGCTGACAAGCACCTTCATGGGGCGCGTCCTCTGGGCGGAATCCGCGGGGACCGGGCGGACCCCTGTTTCCCCGACCGTACCGGCGGGCCGGTCGCCGGCGCAGGGCCGAAGCGCCCGGAAACGTGCGCCGATCGTCGCTCCGCCCCGGGCCCGGCGGGTCAGGCGAGTCGCAACGCGGCAATTCCGGAGTGATTCGTGACCTCGGCCCCTACCACGCCGCTCCCCCGACGCCCATCGTTAGGGGGGAGCAGCCCGGATTTCTGGAGGTGAATGATGACCGCGCAGGTTGGAGACCGGATCGTCATCGAGTCGGAGAAGGTGGGCCAGGCGGCGCGCGAAGGGGTGATCCTCGAGGTCATCGAGGCGTCGTACGGGACTCGCTACAGGGTCCGCTGGGACGACGGCCACGAAAGCACGATCCGACCGTCGGCCGGGAGCGCCCGGATCATCGCTCGGCCGGCCTCGTAGCCGGCCCGGTCGAGCGGCGCTCCGCGAACCGGGCAACCGGGGAGTACTCCGCCGTCAGGCCCCCGGTCGCGCCTCGGCAGCGGTCCGTCCATCGCGCGCGAACCGTTCGCCGGGCAGGGCCGCAACCCGTGGCCGAACCTCCTGGCGGGCCACCGCCTCGTGGCGCCAGTCGCGCGGCCGCGCTGCATGCTGCGGCCGTGGGCCTCCGATCTGCGGCCGCGCTGCATGCTGCGGGCGCGGGGTCGGGCGGCCGGGGCCCTCGTGCCGACCCGCGTGGTCGACCCGACCGGCCGAGATCAGGCTCGCGGGTCGAGCGGGACGGAGGTGGCGGGTGCCGCCGTCGCCACCGCGGGACCGGATCGCCATCCCCCGGTGCTCCGCGGAGCGGAGACGGATCGGCTCCGGGGCGATGGAGCGGTCGGGCTCGAAGCCGGCGACGACCTCCACGGCGATCGCGCGCCTGAGGAGCCGCTCGATGCCGTGCAGAAGCGGGCCCTCGTCGACGCAGACGAGCGAGATCGCCATGCCCTCCGCGCCGGCCCGCCCGGTCCGACCGATCCGGTGGATGTAGTCCTCCGGGACTATCGGCATCTCGTAGTTGACAACGTGGGGCAGCGCGTCGATGTCGAGACCGCGGGCCGCGATGTCCGTCGCGACGAGGACCGCGACCCGGCCCGCCTTGAAGTCGGCCAGGGCGCGCACGCGCTGCGCCTGGGCCTTGTTGCCGTGGATGGCGGCCGTCGCGATCCCGTCGCGAGAGAGCTGCTCGGCGAGCCGGTTGGCGCCGTGCTTGGTCCGGGTGAAGACCAGCGCCTGGTCGATGCGGCCATTGCGCACGAGAGAGCTCAGGAGCTCGCGCTTGCGCTCGCGGTCCACCGGGTGCACGAGCTGCCGAACGAGCGCAGCGGCCGTGTTGCGGGGGGCCACGTCGACCTCGGCAGGTCGCTCCAGGAACCGGTTGGCGAGCTCCCGGATCTGATCCGAGAAGGTCGCCGAGAAGAGGAGCGTCTGACGGCGCTGGGGCAGGAACGCGAGGATCCGTCGGATGTCGTGGATGAAGCCCATGTCGAGCATCCGGTCCGCCTCGTCGAGGACGAGGATCTCGACCTGCGAGAGGTCGATCGTGTGCTGGCCGGCATGGTCGAGAAGGCGACCGGGCGTCGCGACGACGATCTGGGCGCCGGCGCGCAGGGCGCTGGCCTGGGGGCCGAAGCCGACGCCGCCGTAGACGGCCACCGAGCGGATGGGCCGACGGGCACCGTAGACCCGGACGCTCTCTTCCACCTGGAGGGCGAGCTCGCGGGTTGGGACCAGCACGAGGGCGCGGACGTGGCGGCGGGGCGCCGCGCGGCGATCGTCGGTGCGGGCCGCCTCGCCATTCAGGCGCTGGAGCATCGGGAGGACGAACGCGGCGGTCTTGCCGGTGCCCGTCTGGGCGCCGGCAAGCAGGTCGCGGCCGGCGAGGACGAGCGGGATGGACGCGGCCTGGACGGGGGTGGGCTGGGTGTAGCCCTGGTCCGCGACCGCGCGAAGGAGCTCGGGCGTCAGCCCGAGATGATCAAAGGACACGTGGGTGCTCCTGACGGGGCCCTCCCGCACCGTGCGGGGCCCGGTCAGGGCGTAGAGGTGGATCGGGATCGGCGGCGTGGGAACCGGGGCGCTGACCGGAGCGCCATCGAACACGAGGTCAGCGGAGTCTACGCGAGATCCCCGGATGACGCCCGCGACGCGACCGCGGTCGTATGCCTCGCGTCAGCCCTCGCCCGCGACCGGTTCCAGGTCGATGGTGCGGACCTGTCGGCTCCGCCCCGCCTCGGTGCGGACGGTGGCGGCCGGGACGACCGACCCACCCAGCTTCTCGATGACCGCGAGATCACCGGCGTACAGGCCGGTCCCGAGGATCCGGACGCGCTGCCCGACGGCCAGGCCCGCGCGGCCGCGGCGGGCGGTCAGGTCGATGGCGACCACGCTGGTCCGGACGATCGGGGCCTCACCCGGCGGGAAGGCGGGTGCCTTCGGGGGCGTGCGCTTGACCGGGTAGACCACCTTGCGCTTGCGGGCCACCTAGCGGGGTCTCCGCGTGCGAGTGACATCCTTCGGCGGCTTCGGCTCGTGGCCGGGGCGCGGCGGATTGGGGGCCGTGCCGGGAGCCATGTCCGGCCGCGGCGGGAGGGGTCCGCGCGTTCGCGCCGACTGAACCGCGTGCTCGAACTCGCGTGCCACGTTGGCCGGGGTACTGGCCGCCCAGGCCGCCTGGATCTGGCGTACCCGGTCGGTCTCCACGACGCGCTGAGCGCGCTCGTGCTTGGATCGCTTGGTCATCCGTACCTCGCGTTGCCGCGCCTGAGGCGCGGGTCTGAACGAAGTGTACCGCGTGATCGCACGGGGGAACGAGCACAACCCCGGGCGTGGCTGCCAGGGGCCATCTGCTGCGTCCTGACCCGCCCCCCGCCGGGGCGCAGTCCATACAATCGGGGGGACCGCAACCGCGGCGCGCAGGGTCCCGTCCCGCGTGCCGCCCGGACCACACCCTTGGGACAGGAGTCGAACGCTGATGAACTCGCACTCGGTAACCATGCTCGGCACCGGGCTGATCGGCGACTTCTACACCATGACCCTCCACGGCCAGCGCGGCCGGGACCGCGTTCGCGTCGTCTACTCTCGGAGCGAGGATCGCGGCGCGGCCTTCCGCGGCCGTTGGGGCATCCCCGGATCGACGACCGACATGGCCGCCGCGATCAACCACCCGGACACGGACGTGGTTGTCGTGGCCCTCCCGAACCATCTCCACGAGGAGGCGGTCACCGCGGTCGCCCGGGCCGGCAAGGCGGTCCTGTGCACGAAGCCGCTGGGCCGCAACGCCGATGAGGCGCGCCGGATGCTGGAGACGGTCGAGAGGGCCGGCGTCTTCGCCGGTTACCTCGAGGATCTCGCCTACACGCCGAAGACGCTGAAGGCGATCAGGACGGTCCAGGCGGGGGCCATCGGCGACGTGACCTGGGTTCGGTCGCGCGAGACGCATCCCGGCCCCCACTCGGCCTGGTTCTGGGACGGGCGCCTCACGGGCGGGGGCGCCATCATCGACCTCGGCTGCCACTGCATCGAGATCGCGCGAAACTTCGTGGGCAAGGGCAATCGGCCCATCGAGGTGATGTGCCACACCGACACCCTCGTCCACCCGATCGCCGACGAGGACAACGCGATCGCCCTGATCCGCTTCGAATCAGGGGCCGTCGGCCAGTTCGAGGTCAGCTGGACGTTCCGGGGCGGCATGGACCTCCGCGACGAGGTGGCCGGCACCCACGGCACGATCTGGCTCAACCACTTCCTGCGCACCGGCTACGAGATGTTCACGGCGGGCGGGGGAAGCGGCTACGTCGCGGAGAAGGCCGAGACCACCGCGGGCTGGCTCTTCCCGGTCGGCGACGAGGTCTCGGAGCTGGGCTACGTCGACATGTTCACGGACATGTTCAACGCCCTCGAGGAGGGGCGAGCTCCGCAGGAGACCTTCTACGACGGGTACGTCGTGAACGCGATCATGGACGCTGCCTACCGGTCGGCGAAGAGCGACCGCTGGGAGCCCGTGGACCTCTTCGAGTGGCGCGGCGGCTCGACGCCCCGGATCGGTTCGACTCCCGAGCTGTACGAGGGCCACGTGGTGATCAAGCGGGAGATCCTCCCCGACGGGCGCCACAAGCTCATCCTCAAGGATCCCGCCTCGGGCGACTTCGTGGACCGCATCGTCGCCGGCGGATGACCTGAGGGGCGGGGCCCTATCCTTGGCGCCGTGAGCCTCTTCGACCTGCGCGATCCGGGCGATCTCGTCGCACCGCTCCTCGTGGCGTCGTTCGACGGTTGGGTCGACGCCGGCGCGGCCGCCACGACCGCCGCGGGGCGCCTCGCCGAGGGCGCCGAGACGATTGCCACCTTCGATGCCGACCGCCTCTACGACTACCGGGCGCGGCGTCCGACCCTCGAGATCGTGGACGGCAGGCCGGACCGCCTGACCTGGCCGGCGCTGACGCTGCGGCGGGCGCGATTCGGGGAGCGCGACCTGCTGATCCTCTCCGGGCCGGAGCCGGACTATCGCTGGCGCGAGCTGGAACAGGCGACGGTGGACCTCGCTCGCCGCCTGGAGGTGGTCGCCTGGATCAGCATCGGCGCGATCCCGGCCGCCGTCCCTCACACGCGGCCCGTGACCATCCTGGGCACGGAGTCGCGCCCGGGCCTCTTGCGCGGCGGCGTCACGCCCGGGCCCGACGGCGTCCTGCGGGTCCCCTGCGCGGCACTCTCCGTCCTGGATCTCGCGGTGAGCCGTGCCGGCGTGGCGGCGGTCGGCTACTACGCCCAGGTTCCCCACTACGTGACCGGCAGCTACCCGCCGGCAGCGGTGGAGCTCCTGCGTCTCGTCGGGCTGCACGTCGAAGCCGAGGTCGCGATCGGCGAGCTGCGCGACGACGCGCGCCGGGTCCTCGCGCGCCTCGAGGCAGCCACCGCCGGCGACGCTGCGACGGGCGCCTACGTGGAACGCCTGGAGGCGATGGTCGACGAGGCGCGACGACCGGCCGGCGAGGACCTGATCGGCGAGATCGAGCGCTTCCTGCGGGAGCAGGAGCCCGGCGCTGATCGCTCCTGACGGATTCCCGGCCGCTGCTCAGCCCTCCAGCAGTGGCGCGATCCCCCGCCGGTAGACCGCCTCCCACGCGTACTCCGTCCGGACCCGGCGAGCGAAGGAGACGAGGGCGTCGCGGTCGAGTCGGGCGATGGTCAGGGCGGCGATGTGGCCGGGATCGGCGTCGAGCTCAAAATAGAGGGCGGCCTCACCGGCCAGGTCGCGAAGTGAGGGCAGGTTGGAACAGACGATCGGAAGCCGGTGGGCCGCCGCCTCGAGGATCGGAAGGCCAAATCCCTCGTCGAAGCTGGGCATGAGGAGGAGGTCGGCGAGCCGGTAGAGGTCGTGGACCAGGGTCTCGGCGGCCGGGTCGCCCATCGATTCCGCGAGGAAGACGGCCGCCCCGTCGAGGCCCAGTGCCCTCCGCTGGTCGACGAGGGCCGCGAGGTATCGGTCGGCCGCGCCATGGTGCGGGTCGACGGGGCCGGTGACCACGAGCCCGGCATGCGGGCGCCCGGCCGACCGCAGGGCCGCGACGACGCGCAGGGCAAGCTCGATGTTCTTGCGCGGCGTGATCCGGACGGGCAGCAGGATGAGCGGGTCGAAGGTGAGGAGGTCGGCGGCGCGGATCAGGCGGACCGTCGCGTCGGCCAGCCCGAGGAGGGTCGTGATGTCGACCCCGTTGGGCACCACGCGGATGGCGGGGACGGGCAGGCCCTGGAGGGCGACGAGGTCCGCGCAGCGAGCCGCGGAGATGGTCACCTGCGTCGCGCCCGGCCACGCGTGGCGCAGGAGGTCCCACGGGTGGCCCTCGTGGAGGGTCGGCCGGTAGGCGGGCAACGTCCAGGCAAGGTCGTGGTGCCAGAGGATCAGCCGGGGGGCGCCCACCCGGGTGGCGAGCCCGTGCAGGGCGACCGTGAGCGCCAGGTTTCGATTCAGCGAGGCCACGTTGTGGGCAATGACCACGTCGGCGTCGCCAAGCGCCGCACCGAGGGCACCGGCGAGGGTCGCAACCGTCGCGTCGAACGAGGCGGGGATCCGGCCGGCGTCGAGGGCGACCTGGAGCGCGATGACGGCGGGATGCTGCGTGTCGGCGAGGGGCACGCCGACGAAGGCGACCCGCGGGTCCGGGGAGGTGCCGCGACCCGCCACGATCCGGACCCGGTGGCCGGCGTCGGCCAGGAGACGGGCATGCGCGCTGAGCACCTGCTCAACACCGCCGACGACCGGCGGGGCCGTGTAGTGGACGAGGGCGATCGACCGCGGTTGCGCGATCACGCCTCTCGCGAGGCCGACCACGCCGTCAGCCTCCCTCGCCAAAGCACTCGTGGAGCAGCGCGTCGAGTCGCCGCTGGAGCACGGCGTACGAGAAGTGGCGACGGGCAAGGTCGTAGTTGCCCTCGGTCCAGGCCGCGGCACGGTCCGGGTTCTCGACGAGGCGGCGGGCGTCCTCGACGGTGGCTGCCCGAATGTAGCCGTCGAACTCGACGACGCGGAAGCCGAGAGGCTTGATGTCGAGCTCGTAGATCGAGTAGCGGTTGACGACGAGCGGGCGCCGGTGGTAAACGGCCTCGAGGAACGCGTTGCCGAACCCCTCGATGCTGGACCCGTAGGTGACGAGGTCTGCATGGGGGTAGATGTCGGCGAGGGCGTAGCGGCGGCGTCCGTCGGACGTCGTCCCGCGGGACGCGTCAACGAGCTGGGATTCGAACCGGACGTGGACGCCGAGGAGATGCGCATACTCCCGCACGCGCTCCTCGTACTCGTCGCCCTCGTCGCCTGCGGCGTGCGAGATCACGAGCGCCGCCGGGATCCCGATCCGACGCGTCAGCTCGATCGCGTGCTCGATGCCCTTGCGCTGGACGATCCGGGTCGGCTGGAGGATCAGGGCCTCGTCGGGCGCGACACCGAGATCGTCCCGGGCGCCGCGCGCGTAGTCGTCGAGGGGCGGCGGCGGCGTATCGAAGTCCATGACGTTCGGGATCACCCGCGCCACGAGGCCGGTCCGCGAGGCCAGCTGCTGGGCCTGGGCGGAGTTGATGACGACGTGGCGCACCGCGGGCAGGCGGGGCGGGAAAGCCGCCGCGATGTAGTCGGCGACGCAGTTGGTCGCGAAGCGCTGGCGCTCCCAGGCGAAGTCGTGGTGGTGGGCCAGGACCGGGATGCCGGTCTCGGCCACGACCTCGGTGAGAGCCAGGCCGAGCGGCAGATTGAGCGGGATCGCCAGAGCGTTCTCGACGACCAGGATGTCCAGGTCGAAGTCGCGCAGAAAGTCGTAGAGCGCGAGCTTGAGCTCGGCCTTCAGCTCGTCGATCCGGCGCGTCGCGTGGGGCGGCCGGACGTACGGCGAGAAGACATCACGGCGCCGGATCAGGGGGTGCTCGGCGTCGGCGATGGCCGTGACATCGCGGGAGCCGCCGTACGCGATGGCGTTGATGGCGTCGATCTCGGGGTGGCGGTAGAACGCTTCGGGCACGACGCGGCTGCGCTCGGCCGGCCGATCGACCTCCCCGGCGAACCAGAAGCAGGTATGGCCCAGACGCTCCAGAACCGTCTCCCACTTCGCCGCCTCGAGCGACACCCCGTCGGTGCCCGCCAGGCGGGTGGAGACGAAGCCGATCCGGTGGGGCTGCAGCGGCGCCATGGCGCTTCACAGTATGCCCCGGCGCGCCGGCTGTCGAACGCCGGCCCGGGGCTCCGCGGGCAGGGGTGAGCGGCTACCATCGGCCGTCGTGACCAGGACCCATGCCGATCGCTCGTACCGCGCCCTCTTCCGGGTCCCGACGCTGGGACGGGTGATCCTGTCGATGCAGATCGCGCGCACCGCGCAATCGATGCTGGGCGTCGCGATCGTCCTCTTCACGCTGGCCGAGTACCACTCGCCCGGGCTGGCGGGGATCGTGACGTTCGCCTCGATCTTCCCCGGGCTCCTTGTCAGCCCGGTCGCCGGCGCCCTCCTCGATCGCCACGGGCGCGTGCGGCTGATCGTGGTCGACTACGCGGTCGCGCTCGCCTCCCTCGCCCTCATCGGCGGGCTCGCCCTGGCCGGGCTCCTGCCCTGGTGGCTGCTGGTCCTGATCGCGCTGGTCTCGTCGGTGACCGGGATCTTCAGCCACACGGGCCTGCGAAGCCTCTTCCCGATCCTCGTGCCGGCCCACCTCTGGGAACGCGTGAACGCGGTCGATTCGAACGGTTACGTGGTTGCCACGATCCTGGGCCCGCCGCTGGCCGCGGGCCTCGTGGCCACCATCGGAGGCCCGACCACGATCCTCGGCATCGCGGTCGCCTTCGCCGTGGCCGGTGCCGTCATGGTGCGCGTCCCCGAACCTCACGTCGAGACGGCCACGACGGGCCGGCTCCTTGCCGATGCCTGGCAGGGGCTCGTCTACTGGTGGCGCAACCCCACGCTCCGCGCACTTGGCTTCGCGCTGTCGATCACCAATCTCGCGAGCGGCATGACGACGATCGTCATCCCGCTCGCCGTCGTGAGCGCGCTGGGCGCGGGCCAGGCGGTCGTGGGGCTCATCTTCGCGCTTGCCGGAGTCTCCGGCATGGTTTCCGTGCTCGTCTTCGGGCGGGTGGACACCCGGGGCCGCGAGTGGCCGATGATCGTGGTCCCGCTCTTCCTCAGCGCCGGGGCCGTCGCCCTCATCCTGCCCGCCGTGGGCGCAGGCGGCGTGGAGGTCGGGCTCGGTGCCGGGCTCATCTTCCTGGCGGCCCACTCGCTGGCGATCGGCCTCGTCCAGGGGCCGCTCGACATCGCCATGTTCACGGTTCGCCAGCGCCGAACCGATCCGGCCTGGATGGGGCGCGCCTTCGCGGTCTCGATGGCGGTCAACTTCATGGGGTTTCCCCTGGGCGCCGCCGCGGCCGGGGTGATCGCGACCGTCTCGCTGCCTGCCGCGGTGGGAATGGGGATCGTCGCCTGCCTTGTCGGAGGCGTCCTTGCCGCCGTCATGATCCCGCGTCGCTGAACCCGCGTCGCCGACCTCGCGCCGCGCGCCGCTCGTCGCAGCCCCTCGTCGCGTACGCTCTCGCCATGCGTGATGCTCTGGGCGAGGTCCTTTGCCGGTCGTGCGCGAGCTATGCCCACCCGTTCCTCGGGGCCTGCCCCGTCTGCGGCATGGAGCGGGCGTCCCTGTACGAGGCTGCCGCGGCGGCGCCCGACCAGGGGCTCGCCGCCCTGGAGCTCGACCCGCGCGTCCGGCGAGAGGTCGCCGAGGTGGTCCTGCGCTACTCGCTCAAGGTCATCGGCTCGTCGGGGGCCGCGGGCCTGCGCGAAGGGTTCGACATCGTGGCGGACGCGCTCGCGTACCGCGTCCGCGTCGCCGGAGACCCCGGGGCGGGCTCCGATCGCGGCCACCTGGAGGTCGGGGAGGCGGACCTCGTCGTCAGCGAGCGGAGCCCTGCCCGCGAGCGGGTCCGCGTCCCGCTGGACGCGATCCTGGCGGCGAGCCCGGCCGTCCGGGGCAGGCGGGCCGACGCGTGGTCGGGCCTCGCCTTCGAGGACCGGCTCGAGCGGACGTCGCCGCCTTCGCTCGACGGCGATCTGGTCGTAGCCCACGCAACTCCCACGGGGCTCGCCCGAATCGCGCTCGCCAACCGCGCTGGGCTGCTCGCGGCGCGAGCACGGCCCGACCACTATACGATCCTGGCCCGCTGGGTCGGGATCGCCGCCGCGGCGGCGGCGGAGCGTCGATGGACCGCGGTGGGGCCGCTGCGCCACGCCCACGAGCTCGGGCTCGCGGCCGCGCCGCCCGGTGGCTGGCCTGCTCCGGTCCCGGATGCGCCGGGCACTGGCACGGCTCCCGTCGCGGACGCGCTGCGGCTGCTCGAGGAGCTGCGCGCGGCGGGCCTGTTGTCGGACGGCGAGTACGCCGCCAAGCGTCGCGAGATCCTCGACCGCATCTGACCGGCGCGTGTCGCCGGCGGATGTCACGCGACGGCGTCGTCCTCGGGGCGGCGGGCGCGCCCCGCAAGGACCGCGATTGCCAGGAGGATCACGAGAACCGCCACGGTGAACGCGGCGACCCATCCGGGCGTGCCGTCTCGTCGCGCCCAGGCGGCGTCCCGTGCCGGAGGTGACCGGTCCGCGCGTGAGGCGGGGCGGGCAGGCGGCGGCTCCTCGGCTCCCTCACGGGGTACGACCGCGTGGCCGCCCGTGGCGATCACGGCTGCGGGCCCGCCGGTCGGCGCGGGGCGGGCGTCCTCGCCGGGGCGGTGGAGGGACCGGGATGGCCCAGCCGACGTGGCCTGCCCCGCGGTTCCGGGGCCGGGCTGCGCGGTGGGGTCAAGCGCGGGCGAGGAGCCGGCGCGCGGCGCACCGAGCAGCTCGGGTACCGTCACGAACTGGAAGCCGCGGGCCCGGTAGCGCGCGATGATCGCCGGTAGCGCGCGCGGCGTCACGGCCGGTCCGGCGTGGAGCAGGACGATCGAGCCGG
>JAZDPM010000223.1:0-2234 GCA_043797725.1 Chloroflexota bacterium | reverse complement strand
TCCGTGCTGCCCCTCGCGCTGGCGGCCGTCGCGCAGGCGATCGTCGTGATCTCGGGCGGGATCGATCTCTCGATCGGCTCGATGATGGCCCTCACGAGCGTGGTCGCGGCCTCCCTCATGATGGGCCAGAGCGGGGAGTTCGGCGTCCTCGTCGTGCTCGGCGTCCTGCTGCTGGGCCTCGTCCTTGGCGCGATCAACGGCGGCCTCGTCGTCGCCACCCGGGTCCCGGACATCGTCGTCACGCTCGCGATGTCGTTCGTGTGGGCCGGCTGCGCGCTTCTCGTCCTGAGGACGCCCGGGGGGAAGTCGGTCGACTGGCTGCCCGAGCTCGTCCTGGGCTCGCTGTTCATCGAGTGGGTCCCGAAGGCCGCGATCGTCCTCGTCGTCATCGTGGGCGTCATCTGGATCCCGCTCCGCCGGTCGCCGCTCGGCCTGTCGATCTACGCGATCGGCAGCAACCGGCTCGCGGCGTTCCGGAGCGGTGTCTCGGTCGGCCGGACGAAGATCCTCGCGTACGCCCTGACGGGGCTGTTCGCCGCGCTTGGGGGGCTCAGCCTGACGGCCAGCACCAGCATCGGGACGCCCGTCCCCGGGCCCTACACGCTCCAGAGCGTCGCCGCGGTCGTCCTCGGCGGCGTCAGCCTCGCCGGCGGCCGCGGCGGCGTCGTCGGACCCATCATCGGGGTCGTCATCCTCAAGCTGGTCCGGAACGACATGACGTTCCTCAACGTCAACTCCAACTTCGCGACCGTCGCGGAGGGGTTCATCCTCATCGGCGTGGTCATGGCCGGAAGCCTCATCGAGATGCGGCGGAGGCGCGCATGAGCGGCGCGGCGCGCACCGATCAGGCTCGCAGCCCGTGGCTGACGTGGGCCGCGTGGCGCGGCCTATTCCGCGACCGGCCGCTTATCCCGCTGCTCGTCCTGCTCGCCGTCCTGGTCGTCGCCAGCGAGCTCGCCCGGCCGGGCATCGTCAGCCCCGAGTGGGCCGGCGTCATCCTCCGCACCGCCGTGCCCCTGGCCATCCTCGCCGGCTGCCAGACGCTGACGATGCTGACCGGCGGGATCGACCTGTCCGTGGGCGCCGTCGCCTCGATGTCCGGGTTCGTCGTGGCGACCCTCGTCTCGGGCCCGGGGACGCCCGCCGGGATGGTCGTGGCCCTCGTGGCCGCGGCCCTTGCCGGGCTCCTCACCGGCATCGGCGTCGGCGTGTTCCGGGTCCACCCGCTGATCATGACCCTGGGCATGAGCCTGGTCGTCCTCGGCTTCGCCAACGTATGGCAGCTGCAGATGGTCCAGACCGGGGGCGGGACCCCCGACGTGTTCCGGTGGCTGGGGTCCGGCTCGTTCCTGGGCATCGTGCCCCACAGCCTCCTCGTCTTCGTCCCGCTGGCCGCCCTGATCCTGCTGGCCCTGAGACGGACCGGGTACGGCCGGCTGCTGTACGCCATCGGCGACAACCCGATCGCGGCGCGCCTGGCGGGCGCCCGATCGTGGCAGGTCCTGCTCGTCCTCTACGTCATCTCGGCCCTCATGGCGGCGGTGGCCGGGTTCCTGCTCTCCGGCCTCACGAACGTCGCCAGCGTGACCCTCGCCGACTCGTACGTCCTGCCGTCCGTCGCGGCGGCGGTCATCGGAGGGACGTCGATCATGGGCGGCCGGGGCGGCTACGGGGGGACGATCGTCGGAGCGCTCATCCTGGCCGTCCTGGCGTCGCTCCTGTCGTCGCTCGGCTACCCCGAGGCCGTGCGCCAGATCCTGTTCGGGTCGATCATCGTCGCCGTTGCGGCCGCGTACACGCGCATCACGTCGGAATCCTGAGGCAACCGGGACGGGAAGGATGCGGGCATGAGCGTCGGACCGGGTACGCGTCACCTCGGGCTCGACCTGGGCGCCACGAACCTGAAGTGGACCATCGTCGAGCACGCCGACGGGACGTGGGGCACGCTCGCCCACGGCCAGGTGCCGACGCGGGTCGTCTCCGACGCCGAGGCCATCCCCGCCGTCGTCGTGGCCCAGCTGGCCGAGGTGGCCGCCGCCGCGATCGACGCCTGGGGCCCGGTCGCCAGCGTCGGGATCGGGGTGCCCGGCCTCTACGATCCGGCGACCGGCTGCATCCGGTTCCTGCCGAACGTCCCCGGGCCGTGGGCCGGGCACCCGGTCGCGGGCCCCGTCTCGGCCGCCGCCGGCGCGCCCGTGTTCCTCATCAACGATGCCCGGGCTTTCGGGCTCGCC
>JAZDPM010000210.1:0-9049 GCA_043797725.1 Chloroflexota bacterium | reverse complement strand
GTCCGCGTGACGGCCCGCGAGTACCGCAAGCTTGGCCGTCTCTGCGTCGAGGCCGAGTTCGGTTCCTGGTTCTCGACCGTCTCGAGCTGACGGAGGCCGGGCCGCCCGGGCCAGCGGGTCTGCCCGATCGGACCTTGATAGCCCGCCTCCATCGCGCGATGCTGCGCCCACGCGGTCGTGCGCCGACGCGCCGGCGCGGGGACGCGGGGTCGCGCACAACGATCAGGGGAGGACGCGCGCATGCGCTCGTACGAGATCGAGGCCCTCGAGGCCGGCAAGGCCCACGGGACGGTCCGCGAGGAGGCCGACACGGCATCGCCGGACCTCGCCGCCCGCGCCGCAGTGGCCGGTCGGACCGAGGCGCTCGCGCCGGCCGCCGTCCTGCGCCTCCAGAGGGCCGCCGGCAACGCGGGCGTCGCCGCGGCCCTCGAGAACGAGCAGGAGTCACCCGTCAAGGACGTGGTCGGCAAGGGGTCGGGGCAGCCGCTGGAGGCGCCGGTGCGGCAGCGGATGGAGGCCTCGTTCGGCGCCGACTTCTCGGACGTCCGCGTTCACTCGGGCGGCTCCGCCGCGGCCTCGGCGCAGGCGGTGGACGCCCATGCCTACACCGTCGGGAACGAGATCGTCCTGGGCGATGGCCAGACGCCGGGCTCGCCGTCGCACGAGCGGACGCTCGCCCACGAGCTGACCCACGTCGTCCAGCAACGTTCCGGTCCGGTGGACGGGACTCCCACGGGAGGCGGGATCAGCGTCTCGGACCCCGCGGATCGCTTCGAGCGCGCGGCCGAGGCGACGGCCGACTCCGTGGTGAGCACCGGCCGCGCGCCGGATGCCGGGGCGGCCGGGGCCGGGGCATCGGTCCAGCGCGAGGGGCCCGAGGAGGAAGAAGAGGCCCAGCTGCTCGCGATCCAGCGCCAGGAGACGCCCGAGGAAGAGGAAGATGAGGCGATGCAGGCGCTCGCGATCCAGCGCCAGGAGATGCCCGAAGAAGAAGAGGAGGCGATGCAGGCGCTCGCCATCCAGCGCATCCAGCGCGAGGAGGCGGAAGGGCGTCTCCTCCTCTAGTCAGCCACCCCGCCCGCCAGCATCCACCCGATCCGGGATCGACCGCCCATGGGCCTGGCCCACGACCGCCAGATCGAGGCCGCCGTTCCCGGGCGCGCCCGCGATCTCGTCGACGGCCCGGCGTCCAGGGGCGAGGGCCACGCCGGCCCGGAAGCGCTTCCCGGCGTCGAAGCGCGCTCCGCCTTCGGGGAGTCCTTCGGCGGCTGGAGCGCCGCCGTGGGGGCGGGACGCCGCGGCGGCCTTCCGACCCTCCAGGGCTCGGTCTCCCGCCTGCAGATGGCGGCAGGGAATGCGGCCGTGGCCGGCCTGCTGGACCAGCGTGCGAGCGAGGCCCGCGCGACGCGGAGGGTCGGGCCCACGCTCCGCCACGCCGGTGAGGTCGACGGGCCCGGCCGGGCGTCCGGCAGCGACAGCCTCCGCGACGCGGCCGAGCCGGCCGAAGGCGCGACTCCCCTCGCCGACGACGAGGCGATGCCCGCACCCACGTCGTCGTTCACGAAAGTCGGCCCACCATCCCAATCGTCGTACACCGTGTCGGGCACCCTCCGCCAGGCCGCGGAGGCGGTGGGCGCCCGCAAGGAGGCGGGGGCCACCGACATGACGCCCGATCTCGTGGCGGCCGACAACGGCACCCGGATGGTGCACGCCCAGGTCACGGTCGACCTGGCCGTGGTCCTCCCGGAATGGGACGGCAAGGCCGCGGCGACCCAGAACCAGCGGGCCGAGTGGGACCGCTTCAAGGCGGCGATCACGGCTCACGAAGCCGCCCACGTCGAGATCGACAGGACGTCGTTCGCCAACGCCCACACTAAGATCCTGGCCAAGAAGACGCTCGCCGAGTCGTACACGGAGTACGAAACGATCATCACGCAGGCGGACACGGCCAACAAGGTCTTCGATGGGGATGCCCACGGCCGGCCGGCCACGAACATCAACCCCAACATCGACGAGGTGACGAAGGTCCCCTGACGGGCAGGTCGGCGGCGGTCGGCGGGCGAGGCGGGCCGCGGCGGCGACGTGGGCAGGCCCCTAGATCAGGCCCTGGCGGATCGCGTAGGCCACCGCGTGCGTCCGGTTGCGGAGGTCGAGGCGCGACGTCATGTCGTGGATCACGTTCTTCACCGTCCGCTCGGAGAAGAAGAGGCGGCGCCCGACGTCCGCGGTGTCGAGCCCGTCGGCAAGCAGGCGCAGGACCGCGACCTCGCGCTCGGTCAGCCCGGCGAACGTGAGGCCGCGCGGGTGCAGCACCTGGCGCTGCAGGCGGCCGACCTGGGAGAGAAGCCGCCCAAGGAGGTCCGGCGGGAGTGTTCCCTCGCCGACAGCCGCGGCGCCGATCGCCGACGCGAGATGGGCGGGGGTTGCCTGGCTGCGGCGTACGACGCCGCTCACGCCGGCCTCGACGGCCGCGAGGAGCCCGGCGTCGTCGATCTTCGCCACCAGGAGGACCACGTGCTCCTGGCCGGTGGCCCGGATCGTCCGGATCTCCCGCGTCGTTGCGTCGTCGACCTCGTCGGCCACGACGACGACAACCCCGGCGCCGCCGGGCTCGACGGCGTCCACGACCTCCATGGCGGGCTGGCCCTGCAGCTGCGCGACGAGCCCGGCCCTCGAGACCGGATCGGCGGTCGCGATCGCGACCGCGAGGCGCTCGCTGGGAATGCTGCGCAGCGCGTGGACGGCGGCGGACGGCGTCATCGGCGGAACCCCCTTGGTGCCGGACCGGTACCCTGCCGGCCACGCGACGGACAGGATCTCGCGGCGGACCTAACGGGCACCTAACGCCCACCTAACGGGCGCCCGATCGGGCAGTCCGCCTGCCCGATCCAGCGGCGCCGGGATTGCCCGCGAGGATCGCGTGCGCGGCCTCGAATCGCGCTGGCGCCAAGTGCGGGCGGCCCGTACACTCGCGACCATGGGAGCCCTCGTCACGCTGTCCGCGAAGACCATCGACGTCCTGCCCGGCACCGTCGCCACGTGCACGGTGACCGTCAAGAACACCGGGACCGTCGTCGACCAGTTCACCATCGACGTCCTCGGCGACTCGGCCCCGTGGGCCTCCGCCGAGCCGGCCACGCTGTCACTCTTCCCCGCCGCCGAGGAGACCACCACCGTCTTCTTCCGGCCACCCCGGGCCGCCGACACCCCGACCGGCGAGCTGCCGTTCGGCGTCCGCGCCAGGTCACGGGAGGATCCGGCCGGGTCGGCGGTCGAGGAGGGCGTCCTCGTCGTCAGCGCCTACCAGGACGCCTTCGCGGAGCTCGTTCCGCGGACCTCGCGCGGCAGCCGGGGAGCGACCCACGAGCTCGCGGTCGACAACCGCGGGAACAGTCGCCTCAACGCCACGGTCACGGCCGGTGACCAGGACCAGCTGCTCCGCTTCGACGTCCTGCCGCCCGGCCTCGTCGTCGATCCCGGGACGGCCGGCTTCTCGAAGATCCGGGTCAAGCCTCGCAAGGGCTTCTGGCGCGGCCAGCCGAAGACCCGGGCGTTCAAGGTCGCCGTCCAGGGCGAGGGCGGGCCGCCCATCCTCCTCGACGGGTCGCTCCTCCAGGAGGCCCTCCTGCCGCGCTGGCTCATCCCGGCCCTGCTGGCCGCCCTCGCCGCGCTTGTCGCCCTGATCGTGATCTGGTTCATGTTCCTCCAGCCGGCCATCAAGAGCGCCGCCACCTCGGCCCTCGAGGACGCCGGCATCACCCCGCTCCCCACGCAGGTCGGCGGGGGCGGTGGTGGCGGCGCGACGCCGACACCCGCGGCGGCGACTCCGCCCGCGACTCCGGGCCCCACGCCTCCGCCCGGCGAGACGCCGACGCCGGCGCCCACCCCAACCCCCCCGCCGGTGGGCGAGGGCGTGCCCGCCGACGGCCGCCTCGCCGTCGACGGCACCTACCCGAACAGCACGACGTTCGCCAAGGTCTTCTACCTGACCGACCTCGTCTTCGCGAACCCGGGCGGGAAGAGCGGGCCCCTGAAGCTGAAGCGGGGATCGCTCGACCTGATCACGCTCCGCCTCGAGAATTTCCGGGACCTTGACTTCCACTACGTCACCCCGATCGTCATCCAGCCCGGCGACAACCTGGTCCTGACCGTGAGCTGCTCCGGCGGGGGCACGTGCGACCCGTCGGTCTACTTCTCCGGGTTCACGAAGCCCTGACGCGCATGGCCGGTCGCCCGGGCCGGCAGGTCCGGCCCTTTGCCCTCGTCACCGCCGCGGGCCTGGCCGTCGTCGTCGCGGGAAGCGCCCTCGCGGGGCCGGCGCCGCCGACTCCGGCACGGCCGGCCGCGCCGGAGGCCCTGCCGGCCGGCTCCCGGGAGACGCCCGGCAGCACTGAGCTCGTCTCGACCCCCCAGGTCCCGGGCGGGGCGCAGGGCGCGACGCCGGCGGGGGCGATCAACGACATCTTCGCCGCCCCGACTATCTCGGCCGACGGGCGGTACGTCGTCTTCCTCCAGGTCGTCGGCGGCGGGCGCGGCAACCAGGTCATGCTGCGCGACCGGCAGACGCAAACAACGACGGCCCTCGACGAGGCGAGCGGGAGTGAGCTCCTGCGCCAGCCCGCGATCTCCGCCGACGGCCGCTGGGTCGCCTACGTCCGGCCCCTGGACGGGACGAGAACGGTCGTGCTGGTGGAGGTCGCCAGCGGGACGCGCACCGTCGCCCCCCGGCCGCCCGGCCGCAACCTCAACCCGGACCAGCCCGCGCTCAGCCGCGACGGGCGCTTCCTCGCGGTCCGGACCGCTTTCCTGAAGGGGTCCGAGATCCTGGTCCTGGACCGGACGAGCGCCGCCTGGGAGACCGTCTCGGTCGACGTGAACGGCGTGCCGACCGGCTCCAGCGGCGCCCTCGCGGCCCAGCCCGCCATCTCGTGGGACGGCCGTTTCGTCGTCTTCACGGCCGCCGCCACGTCCGCCCGGCTCACGGTCACGCCGAAGCCCAGCAACGAGTACCGGCAGGTCTACCTGCGGGACCGCCAGGCCGGGACGACGACGCTGCTCTCCATCGGCCCCGCCGGCACCCAGGGCCGGGGCCACTCGCTGACGCCCGCGATCAGCGGCAGCGGGGCGGTCGTCGCCTTCGCCAGCGCCGCCGACGACCTGGTCGCCGACGACGGGAATCAGCAGGTGGACGTCTTTGCCTGGTCGAGCTCGACCGGCGGCCTGGAGATCGTCTCGCGCTCCACGGCAGGCGCCGCCGGCGATGCGGGGAGCGGGTATCCCGCGGTGAGCGGCGACGGGAGCCAGGTCGCCTTCGCGTCGGCGGCCACGACCCTCGTCCCGGGCGACACGACGGCGGGCCCCGTCTCCAGTCCCGGCCTCGCCGCGTACGTCCCGTTCGCGATCTCGGGCGACGTCTTCGTCCGTGATCGCGGCGCGCCGAGGACGACGCGCATCTCGGTGGGCCGCGACAACGCGAGCGAGGCGAACGGGTTCAGCACCTACCCGTCGATCTCGTCGTCCGGGCGCTTCGTCGCCTTCACGTCGGCGGCGGACAACCTCATCGCAAGAGAGGCGAACAAGGCGAACGACGTCTTCGTCCGCGATCGGCCGCCGCGCGTCGAGGCGGGGCCCGACCCGCTCGACTTCGGCTCCGCCCCGCTCGGGTCGCTGGGGACCACGCGCGCGGCGACCATTCGCAGCACGGGCATCACCCCGGCCCGAATCGGGGCGATCTCGATCGGGGGCGCGAACGCCTCGGACTTCGTCGTGGCGGCGAACCCGTGTTCCGACCGGACCCTCGTCCCGGGCGCGATGTGCGAGCTCGGGGTGCTCTTCATCGGGACGGCCAAGGGCGAGCGGGCGGCCACGCTCCAGGTGGCGAACGACGCGGGTGAGCCGGTGGTCCTGCGCCTCGTCGGGGCGGTTGGGATCCCGAAGCTGGCCGTGGAGCCGCAGAGCGGGCCCCCGGGCCTGGTGGTCATCGCGACCGGCACGGGCTTCCCGCCGAACGCCCCGGTCTCCCTGCGCTGGTCCGTCGGGATCAGCGCGACTCCCCTCGTGCCCGTCGTCTCGGACGCCACCGGCTCGTTCACGGCCCAGGTGCTCATCGTCCCGCGGGACCGTGTCGGGAGACGGAACCTGCGCGCCGTCGCCTCGGTGCCGGGGCTGACGGTCGACCCGGTGATCGTCCGCTTCCTGGTCGTCACGGCGACGGCCGGACCGCCCATCAGCGGCCTGGTCCAAGTCTTCGCGGCCACGCCCGGCGAGCCGATCATCCTGCGCCGCTGATTCGCGCCCCGCCGGCCCCGCGTGGGCTACGATCGGCACGACATGACCACCTGCGCGAAGTGCGGAACCGAGAACGTCGCGGGCGACGCTTTCTGCGGCAGCTGCGGTGCCTTCCTCGAGTTCGCCGCCGAGGAGGCGGCCGACGACGTGCAGGCCGGCGTCCCTTCGGCACCGTCGGAAGCCGCGCCTGGGGTGCCGCCCCTCGCCCCTCCTCAGCCGCCCGGCGCCGCCCCGGAGCCGGCTCCGGCGGCGCTCGCTGCCCCCGTCCCGGCGGCCCCGTCCGGTCCGACCTGCTCCGCCTGCGGGCGGGTCAACCCCGCGGACCGGCGCTTCTGCATCTCGTGCGGAGATCACCTTCCGGCCGCGTCGCCGACCGGGTCGCAGGCCGCGCCATCGGCGACGTCGTCGTCGGCAGGGCCGTCGAAGCCCGCCTGGGAGTTCCCCGCCGCCCCGGTCGCGTCCGCCGCGGCCCCGGTCGCGTCCGCGCCGGCATCCGCCGCTCCCGCCGCCACCTCGTCGGGCGGCGGCTCACGCCTGCCGCTCATCGGCGGCGCCGTCGTCGTCCTCGCGCTCCTGGCCGGCGGTGCGCTGCTGGTGCTCGGGGGCGGTCTGGGCGGGGGCACGCCCGGGACGACCGCGAGCGCGCGCCCGTCGAGCGCCCTCGCCTCCGCGACGCCGGGCGCGGAGATGAGCGCCGAGCCCACCTCCCCCCCGGAGACGCCCGCCCCGAGCGAGGCGCCGTCGATCACGCCCGGGCCTACGGTCCCGGCCGCCACGGTCCCGCCCGGCCCTTCGGTCGGCATCGCGATCACGGCCGCGAAGGCCTCCAGCCAGCTGGCCGCGAGCCGGGCCCCGAAGTACCTGTACGATGGATCGCCGGTGACGGCCTGGAAGAGCGCGACGGGCAAGCTGGACGGCTCGTGGGTGGAGGTCTCCTTCGCCCCTGCGGCCGTGACGAAGATCCAGGTCTGGGCCGGGTGGCAGAAGGATGAGCCGCTCTTCTACGGCAACCACCGACCCTGGCACGCGACCGTCGCCTTCGACGGCGGTCCGCCGGTCCCCCTCGAGTTCAAGGACGCCCTCGGGGCGCAGGGCGTGGCCATCCCGCCCGCGCTGGGGATCGTGGCGGCGACGCGCCTGCGCGTCACGATCATCGACACCTATCCATCGCGGAAGACCTCGGCCGGCGGGAGTCCGTCGAAGGAGCTCGCGATCAGCGAGATCCGCGTCTTCGGCGTCCCGGCCGCACCGTGAGCCGGGCCGGAGAGACCGTCGCGTGGCAGACCGAGGAGAGGGCGTGATCCACCAGGTCCGCGAGTTGCACGTCCGGCGGGATGCGCGGGCGCGCTATCGAGTGGGAGCCGCCCTCTTCACCCTGTCGGGCAACGCCATCGTGCCGAACCTGCGGGCCGTCCGCGACCTTGCGGTCTCGATGACGGCGGAACGGCGCGCCGCGGAGGCGCCCGACCCGGTGGTCGCCCCCGGCTCGCTCAACGCGATGGGGCTGATCGACGAGATCCTCCACGCGGTGGTCGCGGTCTACCGCGAGCACGAGGACCCGGAGGCGGTCGACGACGCCCTGGACCACCTCGACGAGATCCTGGGGACCGCCGCTGTCGACGAGGTGCTCCTGCGGTTCACGACCGACTTCCCGCCCCTTGCGGTCCACCGCGGGGATCTGACGCCCGACGCCTACCTGGCCGGGGAGACGGCGGGAACCCCGAACCGCGAGGTGGCGCTCGAGGAGCTGGCCGCCTGCTGGCTGGAGAACGCGAACCCGGCGTTCGCCCCCTACCGCGAGCTGTTCGACGACGGCGACCTCGCAGCCTCAACTGCGTACCGGGCCGTGATCGGGGAGCTGGAGCGCTTCTTCGCCGGCCGGGTCCCGTTCGGCCCGGACCAGCAGGACCTCGTGGCGATGCTGCGGGCGCCGGCCCTGGCCGAGCCGGGCTCGCTGGCGGGGCAGCTCCGCTGGATCCGGGCCCGCTGGGGCGACTTCCTGGCGGCCTACCTTGGTGAGCGGTTCGGCGCCCTGCTGGACCGGCTCGTGATCGGCCTCGACGTGGCGTCCGAGGAGGAGCGCGCCCTCTGGATGCGCCACCACCCGGGCCTTGGCGGGGGCGGCGGAGCGGGCCACGCCCCCTCCTTCGGCGGCCTCGACAGCGAGCCGGAGCGCTTCTCGGAGGACCGCGACTGGATGCCGCGGGTCGTGCTCATGGCCAAGAGCGCCTACGTCTGGCTGGACCAGCTGAGTCGCTGGTACGGCCGCGAGATCCGGCACCTGGACCAGGTCCCCGACGACGAGCTGGACCGGCTCGCCCGGTGGGGATTCACCGGCCTCTGGCTGATCGGCCTCTGGGAGCGAAGCCGGGCGAGCCAGGAGATCAAGCAGCTCCGCGGGAACCCCGATGCCGTCGCGTCCGCCTACTCCCTGCGCGACTACACCATCGCCGCCGACCTCGGCGGCGAGGCCGCCTGGGCGGCCCTGCGCGACCGTGCCTGGACCCGGGGCATCCGCCTGGCGTCCGACATGGTCCCCAACCACATGGGGATCGACTCGCGCTGGGTCGTGGAGCAGCCGGACTGGTTCCTCTCCCGGCCCGACAGCCCATACCCCGGCTACACCTTCGGCGGGACCGACCTCTCGGACGACCCGCGGGTAGGGATCCAGATCGAGGACCACTACTGGAGCTCGACGGACGCGGCGGTCGTCTTCCGCCGCGAGGACCGCTGGACGGGCGACGTCCGCTACGTCTACCAC
>JAZDPM010000185.1:0-4859 GCA_043797725.1 Chloroflexota bacterium | reverse complement strand
TCTGGAGCCCGGCGAGCGCGTACCAGATGTTGCAGGAGACCTCGGTGGCGCCGACGAGGTCGAGCGCGGTCGTACCGGTGAATGGATGGTGGCCGTCCCGGACCCGGTAGCCGGCGACGAGGAGGCCGCCCTCCTCGCTCTCCGGCTGCTCCGCGAAGACGGTCCCGCGGGAGATCGACCCGCTGCCCAGCCCCGCGATCGCAGTCACGATCTTGAAGGCCGATCCCGGCACGTAGCGGCCCAGGACCGCGCGGTCCAGGAGCGGGGACGCAGCATCCTCGCGCAGGGCGTCGAACGTCGCCGTCGTCGTGGCGGGGTTCGCGATCCCGGAGGCGTCGAAGACCGGCGTCGACGCCAGGACCAGGACCTCGCCGCTCCGCGGGTCGAGCATCACGACCGCCCCGCGAGCGTCGCCGAGAAGACGGACGGCAAGCCGCTGGAGCGGCAGTGAGAGCGCAGTCTGGAGGTCGTTCCGGCGGTCCGCGGGCGGGAGGAACTTGGCGAAGAGCCGCGAGAGCGGGTCGCCGCCGCGGGCGCCCGTCAGCTCGGCGGTGAACGCCCGCTCCAGGCCGGCCGATCCGTAGAGCGCCGAGGCGTACCCGACCGGGTGGCTCACCGCCGCGTTGGCGTAGACGCGATAGGGCGTGCCGTCCTCGGCGCGTCGGCTGCTCGCCAGCGTCCGGCCGTCCCGGTCAAGGATCTTCCCCCGGACGACGGTTCGTCCCGCCGCGATGGCCGCCGCGTCCGTCGGCGAGGACGCGAGCTCGTCGGCCCGGATCACCTGCCAGTACGAGGACCCGGCGGCGAGGATGCCGAAGGCGACGACCAGGGCGACGGCAAGGGCGGAAACGCGCCTGGCCGGGGGCCCGCCCGGGGTCACGACGCGCCCCCCGGCAACCGGCGCAGACGGGCAAGACGGGGCGGGCGCGGCGGGGCGAGCGGCGCCGCCCCACGATCCGAGAGCGCGAGGAGGATCCCCACCACGATCGCGTTGGCCAGAAGCGACGACCCGCCGTAGCTGACGAACGGGAGGGTGATCCCGGTCAGGGGGATCAGCTTCAGGTTGCCGCCGGCGATGATCGCCGCCTGCACTCCGACGACAAGCGCCAGGCCGGCCGCCAGGAGCGACCGGAAGTCATCGCGCGCCGCGGCCGCGATCCGCAGCCCCCGCCCCACGATCACGAGATAGGCGGCCAGGACGGCGGCCACGCCGGCCATCCCCAGCTCCTCCCCGATCGCGGCGAGCGGGAAGTCCGTGTGCAGGGCCGGGACCGGGAGCCGTCCTCCGATCTCGGGGAGCCCGGCGCCCAGCCCCGTGCCGACCAGGCCACCCCGGGCGAAGGCGTGGAGCGCCTGGATCAGCTGGTAGCCATCGCCGAGGGGGTCGGCCCAGGGGTCCAGCCAGACGGCGATCCGCTGCTGGACGTGCGGGAAGAGGAGGGCCAGGAGCGTGAAGCCCGCCGCGAAGAGCAGGAGCCCGAGCACCACGTCGGTGCGTCGACCCGTGGCCAGGAAGAGGAGGCCCAGGAAGACCGCATAGAAGAGGAGCGCCGCGCCCAGGTCGCGCTGCACGACGACGATGCCGAGGGCCAGGGCCAGCATCGCGCCGATCGGGGCCAGGTACGGGAGGGGGGGAACCGTGATCGGGCCCAGGAGACGGACCCGGGCGTCGGCGAGCAGGATCCGGTTCTCGGCCAGGTAGGCCGCGAAGAAGACGACGAGGATGACCTTGAGGAGCTCCGACGGCTGTCCGCTGACGGGGCCAAGCTGGAGCGTCAGCCGTGAGCCGTTCACCTCCGATCCGAAGACGAACGTGAGAGCAAGGAGCACGAGGCCGCTCGCCGCCCAGGTGTACTTGTAGAGGCGCAGCCAGCGATCGGAGCGGAGGGCCACGGCGATCATCGTCGCCACCCCCAGCGCCACCCCCAGCCAGGCGAGCTGGAGGGCGCCCAGGCCAAGCGTCCACGAGCCGATCTCCTGGACGACGAGGTCCTGCGGGAGGCGCTCCATGACCAGCAGGCCGATCCCGCCGAGGAGTGCGGCGGCCGGGAGGAGGATCTCGTCCACGCGCCGGCCTGCGAGGACCAGTGCCAGGTGGGCGGCGAGCAGGCCGCCGGCGAACAGTGCGAGCGCCGGGAGATCCGCCGGCTCGAGACGCCCCGTCCGCGTGAGGCCAAGCGAGAGGCTGCCGACGCCGATCGCGAGGATGACGGCGGCGAGGAGCGCCAGCTCGCGGGGCCGTGCGCGCGGGCGGGCAAAGCCGGGCAGGGCGGGCGCGCCGACGTCCGCGGCGAGCCCCGTCATCCGCGACCGCGCTCGAGGCGGAGCCGGACGTCACCGATCCGGATCTCGTCTCCGTAGGCCAGCGCCGTAACGCCGGCAACCGGAGCCCCGTTCACATGCGTCCCGTTCCTGCTGCGCAGATCCTCCACGTACCACGCCCGCCCGCGGAACGTCAGCAGGGCGTGCTGCGCCGATGCGTACGGATCATCCACGACGACGCTGCTGCCCAGGTCCCGACCGAGCGTCGTCACGGAGTCGAGAGCGAAGACCGCACCGGGCGCGGGCTGTCCGGACGACGCCACCACGACGAGGCGGCCAAGCGACGCCGCGGGATCACGGGACGCCGCCCGGACGTCGCGGAGGAGCGCCCGCGCCATCAACGCGAGAGCAATCCAGAGCAGGGCGAGGAATGCGAAGCGAAGGACCCACAGGGCGACGTTGAGCCCGGCGTCCATCACGCCTCCCCCGGCACGCCGGCCACGACGATCTCCAGGCGCGTCGCGCCGATCTCGATCCGATCGCCCGGGCCGACGACCGCCTCGCGCACCGACTCCCCGTTGACCCGCGTCCCGTTCGTGCTGCCCAGGTCGGCGAGGACGAGCCGGCCGCCCCGCGACGAGAGGCGCGCGTGGCGCCGCGAGGCCAGCGGGTCCGCGAGCACGATCTCCACGTCGGTCGCTCGGCCGATCGTGAGCGGGCGCCCGTCGAGGGCCATGTCCCGCCCCGGGCGGCCCGGCGCGGAGACCCGCAGCACAGCTCCCGGCGGGATGGCCGCCGGGAGCGGGTGCACCATCGTCATCTCCGGACGCGCATCCGGCAGGACGGGCCGGTGGCGTCCATCGGCGAAGCCGGCAGTCACGCGGACGTCGCCCGGCGCGAGCTCGGGGACGCCGAGGAGCGCCACCGACGGCCGCTCCGGGATCCGGTAGCCGCGCCGCCGGGCATGGTCGAGGGCCACGCCGGCGAGATCCTCCTCCAGGGTCGGGAGACGGGCCAGGCTCGCGGCGTCCGCCGGGGAGACCCGCACCGAGAACCGGGTGGGCGCCAGCATGCCGTCGGCGTCGACGCGCCGCTCTTCGTCCATGGCCCGCTCCAGCCGTCGCGCCAGGGTGACGGGCTCCAGGTGAGCCCCCAGGAGACGGGCGGTCGGGCGCTCGAAGAGCCGCTCAAGGAAGCGCTCGAGGACAGCGAGGGGGCGCATGGACCGGTGCAGGCCTCCGTGCGGCGCGTCCGGGGACGCGACCAGGACGATCGCTATCGCCGGCTGGTACCTCGGTTCCCGGGGCGCTGGGACCCCTACGGTATACTTTTGCCTCCGCGGATGGGTCCAGGACTCAAGCCCGGGTCGCTTCTCCGGGAGCCTGATGACGGACACGATCACCGAGTCGTTCTGCGAACGCTGCGGCACGCGGTTCTCCTTCGAGCAGACCGCGAAGGCACGCCGTGGCGGGATCGGCCGCATCCGTGTCCTCACGCGCGGCCTGAAGAACTACGTCGCGAACGACGGCATGCCGATGGACGAGGCCCTGGCCGCCGCGCGGAACGACGAGGAGCGGGCGGGTGTCTCGCGCCAGCTCGACGCGTTCCACAGGACCTTCAAGTTCTGCATGTCCTGCCGGCAGTACACCTGCGCGAACTGCTGGAACGAGAAGGCGGTCGAGTGCCTGACGTGCGCTCCCGATCTCACCCACGAGGTGCTCCCTTCACCCTTCCCCGACCCGGCGCTCGTCGGCCCCGCAGCGGCCGACGACCCCCTCCCGGACTCCGGGGTCGTCGCTCCCGCCTCGTGGCCCACCACCGATCTTGCGCGTGTCACGGCGAACGCCCCGGCGGCGGCGAGGCAGGACGTCGCCACGTCCATCCCGGCCCCCGATCTCCCCGCGCGGCGCGACGCCTTCCCTGCTGCACCCTCCGACGCCGAGGCGGAGGAGCTGACCGCGGCCGAGCTCGCCGAGATCGAGACCGCTCTGACGGCCGCGCATCCGGCGTTGGAGTCGCCGGCGGAGCCGGCAGCCGCCGACCAGGCACCCGGGCCGGCCCTCCCGATCGCGATGGTCGCCGACGCGGCGCCCGAGCCCGGTAACGAGCCGCCTGTCGCGACGAGCCTCGATCATGCCGCGGCAACAGCACGGGGACAGACCCGCGGTCTCCTGGCACGCTTCCGGCCGGGCCGCCGGCCCGGAGCCGCTCCGTCCGCGGACGCATCCGACGAACGCGCGGCGACAGCGGCCCAGCAGAGCTTCGACCCGCTCGCGCTCCCGGAGCCCGCCGCGGAATCAGCGTCGGAGCCGGAGCCGGTGTCGGAGCCCGAGCCCGAGCCGGCGCCTGTCCAGGCTGCCGCGGAGCCGGAGCCGGTGTCGGAGCCGGAGCCTGTCCAGGCTGCCGCGGAGCCGGAGCCGGTGTCGGAACCCGAGCCGGCGCCCGAGCCCGCGTCCGCGCCCGCCGACACCATCGAGCAGCCAACCTGGCGCGTCGTCGCCCCGGAGGCCGCGCCCGCTCCGCGACCCGACTGGCCCGATGCCCCGGCCTGGCCCTCCCCCGACCCGCATGCCAGCCAGGCCCCGGGGTCTGCCGCG
>JAZDPM010000141.1:0-3015 GCA_043797725.1 Chloroflexota bacterium | reverse complement strand
GTTGGCGAAGAAGGCGACGTTGCCGAGGGCCGTGTAGAGGACGCCGGCCACCACGATCCCCCCGCCCAGCCCGGCCAGGGTCGCCGCCTCGAACCGGGCGACCGCCCGGCCGCGGAGCGCCTCGTTGCCGACCGTGGCGAGGGCCAGGAAGCCGAGGATCGCCGGGACGCTGGCCGCCGTGCTGGCCCCCTCCAGCCAGCGCGTGAACCCGAGGAGGGGCAGGCTCGTCGTGATGCCGGTGAGGGTCACCGCGACCGCCCCGAAGGCGGGCCCGAGCTCCATGATCCGGTGATAGCCGAAGCGGTCCGCGAGCGTGCCGAAGACGGGCGAGAAGATGAGCTCCGCGGCGAAGAACGAGGCCGTGAAGAGACCGATCACGATCGAGTCGACCCGCTGGCCTCCGTAGGCCGGCAGGTCATCGAGGTAGTAGACCAGCATGGCGCCCGTCAGGCCCGTGCTGAAGCGGAGAGTGAACGTCCCGAGGATGACGGCCCACAGCGAACGATCCATCCCGCGCAGGGTACGCGGCCGGCGGTGGTGGCGGGAGGGGGTCTCGCACGCCCCGTACAATCGGCGGGTGGAGACCCCCCGCCCGCTCGTGCCCGCTCACCTCGCCCGCGGCAGGAGCGGGGCCGTGGTGGCACCCCACCACCTGGCGAGCACGGCCGGCCTGGGGGTCCTGCGGGCCGGGGGCAGCGCCGTGGACGCGGCGGTCGCGACGAACGCGGTGCTCGCCGTGGTGTTCGGCGAGGCCTGTGGGATCGGCGGCGACGCCTTCTGGCTCATCTGGGACGAGGCCGCGGCCACGCAGGTGGCGCTCAACGGCTCCGGGCGAGCCCCGGCGAGCGCGAACGCCGCCGCCCTGCGGGCGCGCGGCATGGCGACACTTCCCTTCCGCGGCCCGCTGGCGATCACGGTGCCCGGCGCCGTCCGCTCGTGGGGCGACGCCCACGCCCGCTTCGGACGGCTCCCCTGGGGGGACCTGCTGGGCCCTTCGGTCGAGCTCGCCGACGGCGGCTTTCCTGCCGACGACCACTTCGTGCGCGCGGTGGAGGGCTCGGCGCCGGTCTTCGCCCGCGAGCTGGGCGACGGCGCCCGTGGCTGGGGCGCGACCTACCGTCCCCACGGCCGGCCCTGGCGTCCGGGCGAGCGGGTCCGACTCCCGGCCCTCGCGGCGACGCTGGAGCGGCTCGCGTCGGCGGGGGCCGGGGACCTCTATTCCGGGGAGCTGGCCGCGCGCCAGGCGGCCGGGCTCGCGGCGGCCGGCAGCGGGATCACGGCCGCGGACCTGGCCGCCCATGCCTCCACGTGGGAGACGCCGCTCTCCCTGGACTACCGCGGCGCGGTCGCCACGACCCACCCGCCCAACAGCTCGGGCCCCGTCGGCCTCGAGATCCTCAACGTCCTGCGGGCGCTGGAGCCGCCGGACCCCGATCTCTTCGTCCCGGGCGAAGGCGGCGCGACGGCCGGCGCCGACCTGCGCTGGGTCCATCTCGGGATCGAGGCGACGAAGCGCGCCCTGGCCGACCGCGATGTCTACCTTTCCGATCCCGCCTTCGTCCACGTCCCGGTGGACCGCCTCCTCCACCCCGCCTACGGCGAAGCCCTCGCCCGGGCGATCGACCCAGGCCGCGCCTCGCTCCCGCCACCCTCCCGCGCCCCGATTGGCGGCGGCACGATCTGGCTGGGGGTCGTGGACGCCGACGGCAACGCGGTGAGCCTCATCGAATCGAACTACGCGGGCTTCGGCAGCGGCGTCGTGGATCCCGCGACGGGGATCGCCTACCAGAACCGCGGGAGCTACTTCAGCCTGGATCCGGACCACCCGAACGTCCTGGCTCCGGGCAAGCGAACCCTCCACACCCTGCTCCCCGGGATGCTCTTCCGGGACGGGCGACCGTGGGTCGTCCACGGGAGCATGGGCGGCGACGCCCAGCCCGCGATCTTCGCCCAGGTGGTCTCGGCCCTGGTGGACGGCGGGGTCGACGTTGCCACGGCAGTCGCCGCGCCGCGCTGGTCCCCGGTTCCGCCGGCACATTTCGCCCCGCCCGGGATCGTCCAGGTCGAGCCGCGCTTCCGGCCCGGGCTGCTCGATGGGCTGGTGGCGATGGGCCACCGCCTGGACGTCCGGGCTCCGTTCGACGGCGCGCTGGGCCACGCCCATGCGATCGAGCTGGTGGAAGGCGGGCCCGCGCGCGGCGGCACCCTCGCGGCGGCGACCGACCCGCGCTCCCTCGGGCTGGCAGCCACGTGGTGAGCGGGCGGCGCCCGGCGGACCCGGTCCGGTGACGGAGCGCCGGCCCTTCCTTGATCCCGGGGCCCGGGCGGCCATCCTTGGGCGGGTCCGCGCGCTCACCGTCGACGACCTCCACGCCCTCGACGCCGCCGTCCTCTCGCTCGTCGCCGCGAAGGCCCACCGGCACGTGGACAAGGGCGTCCTGTTCGCCTGGTGGGACGGGCCGCGCCTCCGGGACGACGAGAATCGGGAGCTCCAGGATCTCTTCGCCGCGGTCCTGACCGCGCTCGCCGGCGGGCTCACGAACCTGGACGTGCAGAGCCTTGGGGCGCGCTTTGCGCCGAAACCGACCGGCCTCGCGTCGCTCGGGCAGGTCTTCTTCCCCGCCCGCGAGAGCCGCCGCCTCCAGGACGTCTCGATCGGGCTCATAGAGGACGCGCTGGCGCCGTGGGATCCGCGCCGCGCTGTCGTCGCCACCTGGAACATGGCCTGCGCCGCGGCGCTCCGCGACCACCTGCCGGCCGCGACCGTCGCGACGCTGGAGGCGGCCTGGCGCCAGGCCCTGGGCGAACCGCCGGCCTGACCGACGGGGCGCCGGCGTCCCCGGCGTGAAGGCAGTCGCGGGAACGACGCCTCGTGGCATACTCGCCGGCGTCGGAAGCCGCCCGCCCCCGAGCTCGCCGGAGGACCGCGTGACCTCGAACATCTCCCAGGCCTACCCCTACTCCTCCGAGACCGAGGCCGAGCGCGCCACGGCTCTCGACGCGATCCTCGCCGCC
>JAZDPM010000126.1:0-6919 GCA_043797725.1 Chloroflexota bacterium | reverse complement strand
GCGAACGAGATCGCCGACGGCGTCCTGGCGGGGATCCGGACTGCCGCCGAGCAACGGGCGGCGCTCGCGGCCCGCCTCGAGACCTCGATCCGGGGGGCGCAGGCGACCGTGACCCGCGCCTCCGACTTCGTGGCCAACCGCCGCGCCGGCGTCGGGGGCGAGGCCCGCACCCGCGTCGCGGAGGCCGCGCGCCACCTGGACGCGGCGGTCGCGACGGGCGCGACGGACCCGGCTGCCGGGATCCGGGAGGCCGACACGGCAGTCCGGCTCGCCAACGAGGCGCTCGCCCTGGCCCAGCGCGACTACGACGGCTGGGACGATCCCCGACGGGGCGGCCGTGGCGGGGGCGGCGGTGGCGGCGGTGGCGGCGGTGGCCCCGACATCGCGGCCGCCGTCATCGGCGGGCTGATCGGCGCGATGCTGAGCGGCGGAGGAGGAGGCGGTGGCGGGCGCAGCTCCGGCGGAGGCGGCGGAGGCTGGGGCGGGGGCGGGCGCAGCTCCGGCCGAGGCGGCTTCAGCGGGGGCGGCGGCGGCGGGCGCAGCTCCGGAGGCGGCCGCTGGTGACCCCCGGAGTACGATGATCGCCGGCGGCGCGGCTTCCGGGCCCGCCGACCGGCGCGAACAATCCACCCGGTGCGGCGTCGATGTCCGGCGTCGCGACAAGCACGGAGGGGACGCTTCCCATGGCGCAGACATCGATCCTTGGTCGCATGGGCCAGCTGGTCCGGGCGAACATCAACGCGATCCTCGACTCGGCCGAGGATCCCGAGAAGATGCTCAACCAGATGGTCATCGACTACACGAACAACATCCGCGACGCGGAGGAGGCCGTCGCCCAGACGATCGGCAACCTGCGACTCCTCGAGGACGACGCGAAGGAGGCCCGGAAGGCTTCCGGCGAGTGGGGCGGCAAGGCCCTCGCCGCCTCGCGCAGGGCGGACGAGTTGCGGGCCGCGGGCAACGTGGCCGACGCCGACCGGTTCGACGGCCTGGCCAAGATCGCCCTCAAGCGCCAGATCACGTTCGAGGAGCAGACGCACACCTTCGACGAGCAGATCGCGACCCAGTCCGTCCTTGTCGACAAGCTCAAGGACGGCCTCAACGCGATGCGCGCCAAGCGCGAGGAGCTGGTCCAGAAGAAGGACGAGCTGATCGCGCGCTCGAAGATGGCCCGCGCCCAGGCCCAGGTCACCGAGACGATGAAGAGCGTCAACGTGATGGACCCGACCTCCGAGGTGTCGCGCTTCGAGGAGAAGGTCCGCCACGAAGAGGCGAAGGCGCGCGGGATGGCCGAGGTTGCCTCGAGCTCGCTGGACGCCCAGTTCGCCGGCCTCGACGACGCGGCCGATGACCTCGAGGTCGACGCCCGCCTCGCCGCGCTCAAGGGCGGCGGCGCGTAGTCCCCGGCGGCGCCACCGCGCCGCACGTCAGACGATGGCCCGGGCGGCACCGCCCGGGCCGGTCTGATTCCGGGAGGAGGCGGCGGTCAGGCGGGTGCCGGGGCGCCCGCCTGGGGCCGTCGAGGATCCCGCCCGGCGCCCGTCCGCCTACCACCCGCGCGGCCGTCGCACCGCGATCAGGAAGAGGAGCCCGCCGGTCCCGAGAACGAGGCCGACGATGACGACGGGAAGACCGCGGAAGAGCTCGCCCACGGCCGGCAGTGCAGTGCTCAGGAGCTCGAGGCCCAGCACTGCTCCCAGGACGACGGCCGCGATCAGCAACACCTCCCGCCAGCCGGGCGAGCGCCCGTCCGGGGAGGCGTCAGGCACGGTCAGGCACGGTCGGCCCCGGGAGGGATGCCGATCGGGGCGACGAGAACCCGGCCGGCGACAGCGGCGCCCCGTCGAGTCAGGAGGCCGGCCTTCGGCCGGTGGAAGGTCACCGTGACGTCGGCCCGGACCACGGGGTCGGAGAGCTCGCCCGAGGTGAGGTCGACGGAAGTCGGGCAGTCAACCGCGAGTACCGGGACACCTGCAGCGCGGGCGCGGTTGGCAAGGTTGACGGCGGCTCGCACCGGCTCCCGGAGAAGGCCGCGGACCCCGGTCCCCAGCAGGGCGTCGATGACGATGGCGGCGCGCTCCACGCCTCGGCCGAGCACGGCGACGTCGCGGGCCACGGGCGCGTGGACCCGCTCGACACCCGGCAGGCGCCCCAGGCGGTCCCAGTTGCGCGCTGCGTCGGACGTGCCCGGGCGCGCGCCCGTCGCGATGAGGGCCACCGCGACCCGGGCGCCGTGGGCGGCAAGGCATCGGGCAGCCACGAACCCGTCGCCCCCGTTGTTCCCGGAACCGCACAGGACGAGGATCGGCCCGCTCTCCCAGCGTCCGCTGGCAATCGCCAGGGCGCGGGCGACGGCCGCGACGGCGCTGCCCGCCTGCTCCATGAGCCGGATCCCCGGCACCCCGAAGCGCTGCGCGCGCGCATCGGCGCCGGTCATCTCGGCGGCCGTCATCGGGGCCCGCGCCATCGCCTCCGCCCAGCGCGCTGCCAGCCCGTCGAGGTCGAGCTCGAAGAGCGCCGGGTCGTCGGCCGGAAGCGGGACGTGGCCCGCGGTGCTGCGCAGGGGACGATCGGGGATGGTCATCGGCGGGTCCGAAGCGTAGCGCGTCGGGTGCGGGCTCGTCGTCGGCCCCGAGATCGGCGTCGGCCGACGAGCGGCTCCCCTACCCGGTCCCCTGGACGCCGGCCGCGATGCCGCTGATGGTGAGGCCCACGAGCCACTCGAGATCGGTCCGCGCGGGCGCGTCCGCGGGCAACGCGCGAAGCCGCGCCAGCGCCTCCACCTGCAGCTCGCCGAGAGGGTCCAGGTAGGGCGCCCGAAGCTCGATCGAGCGCTGCAGAGCGGGAACGCCGTCGAGGAGCGCCGCCTGGCCGGTGATCTGCAGGATGGCCCGCACCGACCGCGCGTGCTCGTCCGCGATCGTCGCCGTGAGCCGCGACCCGGCCGCGCCGGCCAGCCCCAGGTGGCGGGCCGTGCTCCGGGGATCCGTTCTGGCCATGGCGACCTCCGCGTTCTGCACGAGGAGGCGAAAGAACGGCCAGGTGCGGTGCAGCTGCTGCAGGCGGGCGATCCCGGCCGTCCCGTGACGACGCCCGCAGGCCTCGACCGCCGTGCCCAGGCCGTACCAGGCGGGCACGTTCGCGCGGATCTGCGTCCAGGCGAAGACCCACGGGATCGCCCTCAGCGACGCGAGCGTGGGCGCCGCCTCCGCCGCCGATCCGGCGCGGCCGCGAGCCGCAGGCCGCGACCCGAGCCGGAGCCCGACGATCTGCTCGATGGGCGTCGCGGCCACGAAGACGGCCTCCAGGTCGGGGTCGTCCCGCACGAGCGCGCGATAGGCGTCCAGGGCGTCGGCCGCCAGCTCGTCCATCAGGTCCTCGCCCCCGCGCGCCGCGGCGGCCACCGACCGGCCGTGCTCGGGCGTGGAGGCGAGCAGAGTGGCCGAGACGGTCTGCTCCAGCGCCCGGAGCGCGAGTCGCGGGTTGGCGTACCGGGTGGCGATGACCTCACCTTGCTCGGTGAGCTTCAGCCGCCCGGCCACCGAGCCGGCGGGTGCCGCCAGCACGGCCCGGTGCGTCGGACCTCCACCCCTCCCCAGGGCGCCCCCGCGGCCGTGGAAGATCGTGAGCTCGACGCCGGCCTCGCGGGCTGCCTCGACCAGCTGCTCCTGGGCCCGGTAGAGGAGCCAGTGCGCCGCGAGGTAGCCCGACTCCTTGTTCGAGTCCGAGTACCCGAGCATCACCTCCTGGCGGTCGCCGCGCGCGCGCAGGTGGGCCCGGTAGCCCGGGTCCCCGAAGAGGTCGGCCAGGATCGCCCGGGAGCCGGCGAGCGCGTCCGCCGACTCGAAGAGGGGCACCACGTCGAGGGCCGGCGTGCCGGGGGCGATCCCGGACGTCCACGCGGCGGCGATCGAGCCGTCGGCGGCCAGCCCCGCGAGCTCCAGGACGTCGCCCACGTCCGCGGCGCGCTCGGTGAAGCTGATCACGTAGCGCCGACAGGCGGCCTCGCCGAAGCGGCGCTGCGCGAGCGCCATGGCCCGGAACGTGGCCAGGACCTCCCCCGCCGTGACGCCCGGCTCTACCTCGCGATCGATCGCGGGCGACGGGCCGGCCAGCGCGGCGAGGGCGGCACGGTGGACGGCGCTGTGCTGGCGGACCTCGAGCGAGGCGAGGTGGAAGCCGAACGTCTCCACCTGCCAGCGCAGGTCCTGCAGCGCCCCGTGCGCCACCCGGCCCAGCCCGTCCTCCGCGAGCGCCTCGTCCAGCTCGCCCAGCTCCGCGAGCAGCGCCTCCGGCCGCTCGTATCGGCCGGCCTGCGGACCGGGCACCCGGGCCACGTGGGCCCGGGTCCGCACGAGTCTCTCGGCGACGGCCCCCAGGCGGCGCCGGTACGGCTCGCGCGGGAAGCGCCGCTCGAGCTCGCGCATCGTCTCGGGGAGATCATCCGCGTCGGCCAGGAGACGGCGCGCGATCGAGGGCGGCGTGGAGCCCCCGCGGGGCCGCGCCGCGACCTCGACCATGAGTCTCGAGGCGACCGCGGCGTAGCCGTGCAGCACGTGGTCGGCCTGGATACGGAGCGCCTCGAGCGTCGTCTCCGCGGTGACGAACGGATGGCCGTCGCGGTCACCGCCGATCCACGAGCCCCAGCGCAGGAAGGCCGGCACGCGCGGGGGACGGGTCCCGGTGCGCCCGGCGTCGGTCGCGGCGGCCCCCGCGGGGAGTCCCGGCGCGAGGCGGTCGAGCGCCGCGTCCAGCGCGCGGTAGAGCCGCGGCGTCGTGGTGAAGAGGGTTGCGTCGAAGAAGACCATCGCCGATCGGACCTCGTCGAGCGGCGTCGGCCGCTCCCGGCGGAGGTCGGCGGTGCGCCACAGGACGGTGATCTCCTCGCGCAGCCGGCGCCGCAGGTCGGCGTCCCGGGCCGGCGTGAGGCGCGCGTCGTCGAGGTCGTCCAGGAGCCCGTAGATGCGGCGCTGGGCGAGGATGACCGTCCGCCGCCGGGCCTCGGTGGGATGGGCGGTCAGGACCGGGGAGACTCGCAGCCCCGAGATCCGGGCCGCGACGGCGTCGAGGTCGTCGCCGGCGGCGGCAAGGCGGACGACGGCCGCGGCGACGGATCCCCGGGCCGGCGCTCCGCCCGCGGCGCGGTCACGGCGCCCCAGGTCCCGAACCCGTTCCTTCTCCTCGGCCAGGTTGGCGAGCTGGAAGAAGGTGTTGAAGGCTCGGGCCAGCATCTCCAGCTCCGGCACGCCGAGCGCGGCGAGCCCCTCATGGGGGTCGTGTCCTCCGGCGGGCCCGTCGCCCCGGCGGAGGGCGATGGCGCGGCCGCGGACGCGCTCCACCAGGTCCAGCGCCGCGGGGCCCTCCTGCTCGGCGATGACCTGGCCCAGGAGCGCCCCGAGCAGGCGTACCTCGCGGGCGAGCGGGTCGCGGGCGCGTGCCGTTCCCACCGAGCGCGGCTCGGCCCGAATGGCCTGGTTGGGCTGGATGGGGCGGGGCATCACGCGGGCTCGGAAGAGCCCGCCAGGCGGGCCCATCCTGCCGCGTCAAGCAGCGCGATGCCGTCGCGGGGCGAAGGGAGGGCGGCACGGGGTGCCGACGACGCCGGCACTACTGGCCGGGGATGACCAGGACGGTCCCGATCCGCATCATGCGCGGATCCACGTCGGGATTGGCGGCCCGCAGGTCGGCCAGGCTGATCCCGTAGTCCTGGGCGATCGCCCACATCGTGTCGCCCTTCTTGACCGTGTAGCGAGCGCCCGAGACCGGCGTCGCGGCGGGCTCCTCGGTGGCGTCGGTCGTCGCGCTCGCGGCCGGCTCCTCCGTCGGCACGTAGACGTCCGTTGGAGCCGGGGTCTGGGCCTCGGTCGGAGCGGGGGTCGGCGTCGCACCGCCACCACACGCGGCGACGAGTCCGAGGCTGACCACCAGGATCGCGAACCGCCTGTTCATCTTTGCTCCTCCAGTGCGGCCATCGTCGATGGTGCGTCGGACCCGACCCGCCGCCGGCGTCGGTGTCCGTGTGCAGCCTACGACGAACCGGCGCAGGCCGGCGTGACCGTCGGGCGCGCCGGCTGTCTCAGCCGGCGACGCCGAGGAGGTGCGCCAGGGTCGTTCCGGCCGGCCCCCCGACGACGTGGTCGAACGCGCCCGCGTTGTCCGCGGGATCGAGGTTGGCCAGCCACGTCCGGGCCCCGTGGAGGCGGGCGACCTGCACGTACCCGGCGGCGGGGTAGACGTTGCCCGACGTCCCGATGGCGAGGAAGACGAACGGGGCGCCGGCCGCCTCGCGCATGAAGTGGTCGACCCGGTGCGTGCTGGCCGGGTCCAGCATCTCGCCGAACCAGACGATGTCCGGGCGCAGGAGGGCGCCGCACGCACAGCGCGGCAGGGGCGGTCTCACCGGGAAGCTCGCATCGGCGATCGGCGGACGCATGCACCGGCTGCACCGGGTCCGCCACAGCGTCCCGTGAAGCTCCACGACCCTCCGGCTGCCCGCCCGGGCATGCAGCCCATCGACGTTCTGGGTCGCCAGGAGGAACCGGTCGCCCAGACGATCCTCCAGGGTCGCGAGCGCCCGGTGGGCGTCGTTCGGCTCGGCCGCCGCGGCATCCCGGCGCCGCAGGGAGTAGAAGCGCCAGACGAGCTCCGGGTCCGCGGCGAACCCCCGCGGTGACGCCACCTGCTCGACAGGGTGGCCGTCCCACAGCCCGCCGCCACCGCGGAACGTGGCGAGGCCGCTCTCCGCGGAGATCCCGGCGCCCGTGAGGACCAGGACGCGGGTGCGCTCGTCGATCGGGATCGGGGCGTCCGGCATCCCGGTCACGCCGCGAGTCCCCGCTCGCGGGCCGCCGCCAGGTTGCGTGTCTTCCTACCGTTTGCCCATTGCATGCGTGGGGGCCATTGTGCGCCGCGGCGCGGC
>JAZDPM010000094.1:0-10779 GCA_043797725.1 Chloroflexota bacterium | reverse complement strand
TCGAACCCGAGCGCCTCGAGCTCGCGGGCGCCCCGCCGCCGGTCGATCATCCAGAAGAGGAGGCGATCGAGCTCGTGGTATGTGAAGTCGGCCTCCGCCTCGTCGGTCTGGCCCGGCCAGAGGTCGGCCGAGGGCGCCTTGCGCAGGATCGCGTCGGGGACGCCCATGGCCAGGGCGAGCTGGCGAACCTGGGTCTTGTAGAGGTCGCCGACCGGGTTGAAGGCGCAGGCGCTGTCGCCGAAGAGCGTCGTATACCCGATGAGTGATTCCGTCTTGTTGCCGGTCCCCACCACCAGCCCGCCCCACCAGACGGAGGCGTCGTAGAGGACCGCCATCCGGGCCCGGGCCATGAAGTTGCCGCGTCGAAGGGGCGAGGCGGCGAGCGCCTCGACGCCGCCGGCGCCCGGTACGGCGGTGCCCTCGGTTGCCCCCCCGAAGTACCCGTCGACGATCGGGCTGATGTCGACGAGGCGGCTCGCGCAGGCGAGCCTGGCGACGACCTCCTCGGCATCTGCGCGCGAGGCCGGCGACGAGGTCCGGTACGGCATCAGGAGGCAGAGGAGCCGCTCGGCTCCGACCGCCTCGGCGACGAGGTAGGCGACGAGGGCGGAGTCGATCCCGCCGGAGAGCCCCAGGACGGCCCGCTCGAAGCCGGCCTGCCGCAGCTGGTCGCGGATGAAGCCGGCGATGACCCGCCGGGCGACGTCCGTGTCGATCCGCAGCTCCTCGGGGAGCTCGAACGGCGGCGGGAGGTCCACGCTCATCCGTCCGCCGCCGGGCCGGCCGTCGCGTCCGGCGCCAGACCGATTGCCGGGCCGGCCGCCGGGCCGGCCGTCGCGTCCGGCGTCAGGTCCGCCCGCTCGGCCACGATCCGCGCCAGCTCCCGCACCAGGAGCTCCGGGCGCTCGTCGCGGAGGAGCGGCAGGGCGATCCGCTCGCGGCGGACGTCGTCGAGCGACACGTCCGCGTAGACCAGGGCCTCGTCGTAGAGCGGCGCCCGCGCCAGCGACTCCCCGCCGGGCCCGATCACCTCGCTCCCGCCCCAGAACGTGATCGACTCGTCCACGCCGACCCGGTTGCAGAAGACGACGACGCTGGTGGTCAGCTGCGCGTAGGTCCGCAGGAGGGAGCGCCACGAGGCGGCCGTCCCGAGACCCTCGGCGTGGAAGGCGGCGAGGTCGCGCCCGGGCGACGAGGAGACATTCACGAGGAGCTGCGCCCCGTCGAGGGCCAGGACCTGGGCGGTCCCCAGATGCCAGAAGTCCTCGCAGATGGCGAGCCCGATGCCCACCCCCAGCCGCGACGGCACGGCCCGGATCGCATCGCCCGCCGCGAAGAAGCGCCGCTCATCGAAGAGGCCGTAGGTGGGCAGGTGCACCTTGCGCTGAACGTGGCGGATGGCCCCGTCCTCGAGGAGGGCGGCGGCGATGAAGAGGCGGTGGTCGGACGACTCCTCGACGAAGCTCACGACGGCGGAGCAGCCGGCGGTCTCGGCCGCGAGCGCCGCGAGACGCGGGTCGTCGAGGCGCATCGCGACCTCCGCGGCGAGGTCCTGGAGCAGGTAGCCGGTCAGGCCCAGCTCCGGGAAGACGACGAGGGCTCCGCCGCCGGCCTTCGCCTCGCGGATGACCTCGGCGTGGCGGGCGAGGTTCGCCTCGAGATCCCCGAGGCGGGGGGCGACCTGGGCCAGGGCGATGCGAAGCGGCTGCACGCCCGGAGTCTAGCCCCTCCGCCCGCCGGTTCGAACCCGGGCGGGCCGAGCGGCGTACTGCTTTTGCTGGGTGACGACGCGCCATCGCCGGTGCTAGGCTGGCGCGCACCCGGGCGGCCCGAGGAGAGCGGGTCGCCGTTTGCGTGTGACCGTCCCGACGGGACGGAGAAGAGGAGGAACACCGAGCATGCCCGGAACACCGTGGCGCGCCCGCCTTGCTGCACTCGGTGCCACGACCGCGATCGTCGTCGCGGCCTGTGGCGGTGCGGCAACACCCACCCCGGCCCCGGCGACGGCGGCCCCCACCCCGGCCCCCGCAACCGAGACGCCCTTCGAGGCGATGTCCTACCCCACGGCCGCTGAGGTGGACTGCGCGGGTGGCAAGTTCAACGGCAAGGACTACACCGGCAACTTCAAGAAGGTCACCGCACTCGACGCGAAGACCGTCGTCTTCGAGCTCTGCAGCCCGGACGTCGCCTTCCTGTCGAAGATCGCGTTCAGCTCGTTCGCGATCAACGACACGGCCTGGCTCGAATCCAAGGTCGACCCGGCCAAGACCGAGAACCAGGCGATCGTCTCCGAGGTCAACGGCACCGGCCCCTACAAGCTCAAGGAGTGGAAGCGCGGGTCGGAGATCGTCCTCGAGGCGTTCGACGGCTTCTGGGGCACCAAGGCCCTCGCCCCGACCGCGGTCTTCCGCTGGTCGTCCGAGGCCAGCCAGCGCCTCACCGAGCTGCAGGCCGGCACCGTCGACGGCATCGACAACGTCGGGCCGACTGACTTCGCGACTGTCCAGGCTGACGCGAACCTCGCCCTCAAGGAGCGCGAGGGCCTCAACGTCTTCTACGTCGGCTTCAACAACACCTACGCCCCGTTCGACAACGAGAAGGTGCGCCAGGCGGTTGCCCAGGGCATCGATCGCGAGCGGATCATCAAGAACTTCTACCCGGTCGGCTCCGAGGCGGCCAGCCACTTCACGCCGTGCTCGATCCCGAACGGCTGCGCCGGCGACCCGTGGTACACCTTCGACGCCGCGGCCGCGAAGGCCCTCCTCGGCGAGGCGGGATTCCCGAACGGCTTCTCGACGACGATCACCTACCGCAACGTCGTCCGGAGCTATCTGCCCGACCCGAACGTGGTGGCCCAGGACCTGCAGGCCCAGCTGAAGCAGAACCTCGGCATCGAAGCCAAGATCGTCGTCCAGGAGTCGGGGACCTTCCTCGACAACTCCGACGCCGGCAAGATCGAGGGGATCCACCTCCTCGGCTGGGGCGCCGACTACCCGGACGCCACCAACTTCCTCGACTACCACTTCGGCGCCGGCTCGTCGCTCCAGTTCGGCAACAAGTTCGACGACATCACCGCGGCCCTCAAGGAGGGCGCGGCGGGGACCAGCGACGAGGCGCGCAAACCGGCCTACGAGAGGGCCAACAACGCGATCCGCCAGCACGTCCCGATGATCCCGGTGGCCCACGGCGGGTCGGCGGTCGCCTACCGCGCGGATGTCGCGGGCGGCTTCGCCTCCCCGCTCGGCAACGAGATCCTTTCGGTCATGAAGCCGGGCGATCGCGCCCAGATCGTCTTCATGCAGAACGCAGAACCGCCCGGCCTCTACTGCGCCGACGAGTCGGATGGCGAGGCCCTGCGCGTCTGCGAGCAGATGCTCGAAGCGCTCTACTCGTACGAGATCGGCGGGACGGCAGCCGAGCCGGCCCTCGCCGAGAAGTGCGAGCCCAACACCGAGCTGACCGTCTGGACCTGCACGCTGCGCGATGGCGTGAAATTCCACGACGGCGCGACTCTCGACGCCAACGACGTCGTCCTGTCGTACGCCGTCCAGTGGGACGCGGAGCACCCGCTCCACAAGGGCCGTGACGGAAGCTTCTCGTACTTCCCCGGCCTGTTCGGGGGCTTCCTCAACCCGCCGCCGCCGGCCGAGTAGGCCGCGGCAAGACCGCGAGTCGCAATCGAGGGGGACGCCGTCCGCGGCGTCCCCCTCGACACATCCCGCCTCCGGCCCCTTCCCAGGTGACGAGTAGATGACCCGGTTCATCCTCCGCCGCCTCATTGCCAGCATCCCCGTGATGCTCGGCATCGTCATGCTCGTCTTCGTGCTGGCCCGGGTGATCCCCGGCGACCCGTGCGTCGCGACGTACGGCGAGAAGGCGACCGAGGAGATCTGCAACGCGTTCAACGCGCGCTACGGCCTCAACAGGCCCATCTGGGAGCAGTTCCTCATCTACCTCGGCGCGCTCCTCCAGGGGGACCTCGGGTCATCCATCCGCTTCGGCCGCCCGGTCGCGGACATCCTGATCGAGCGTCTCCCCGTGACGATCGAGCTGACGCTCTTCGCGCTCACCTTCGCCACCGTCGTCGGCGTCTCCCTCGGTCTCGTCTCGGCCCTCCGCCGCAACTCCCCGGCCGACGTCGGGACGATGGTCGTCGCGAACCTCGGCGTCTCGACCCCGGTCTTCGTCCTGGGCCTCGTGCTCCAGATCATCTTCGCCGTGTGGCTGAAGGACACGTTCCTGTCCCTGCCTCCATCCGGGCGGCTGACCGCCGGGACGGATGTCGTCCCGCTCGCTGTCGCGTGGGGGCTGCAGGATCTGCAGGGGCCGCTGCGGGCGGCCCTCGACTTCCTGTCGAACCTCAACGTCCTCAACGCGATCCTGAGCCTCAACGGACCGCTCTTCGTCGACGCGGTGAGCCACCTCATCCTGCCGGCGATCGCAGTCGGCACGATCCCCCTCGCGATCATCGCCCGGATGACGCGCTCAAGCCTCCTCGAGGTCCTCGGCCTCGACTTCATCCGGACGGCCCGCGCCAAGGGCCTCCGCGAGCGATTGGTCATCTCGCGTCACGGGATGCGCAATGCGATGCTCCCGGTGGTGACAGTGGTCGGCCTCTCGATCGCGGGGTTCCTCTCGGGTGCCATCCTGACCGAGACGATCTTCAACCTCGCGGGGATCGGACGGACGCTCTTCGAGGCAATCCAGGGCCGTGACTACATCGTGATCCAGGGCGTGACCCTCGTCGTCGCCCTCGGCTACGTCATCATCAACCTCGTCGTCGACGTCAGCTACGCCTTCCTCGACCCCCGGATCCGGCTGGGCTGACCGATGGGCATGGACACCCTCAACGTCGAGCAGGGCGTGGACCCCTTTCCGCCCACCCCGGGACAGGCAGACGCGCTCGCGGAGACCGCGAAGCCTGCGTCCCTCTGGCGCGACACCCTCCGCAACATCGTTCGCCAGCGGTCCGCGCAGGTCGGCCTCGTCCTCCTCGGCTTCTTCTTCATCATCGCCCTTGCGGCGCCCCTCATCGCACCGTACGGCCCGGAGATCATCGTCCTCGATGCGCCGTACTTCGAGGACGTCAGTCGCCAGGACCTCAGGAACCTCGAGTCCTGCATCCACCTGCTCGGCTGCGCCACGGATCGGCCGCAGCACATCATGGGCCTGGACGGGAACCTGCGCGACGAGTTCAGCCGGGTCCTGTACGGCGCCCGGATCTCGCTCTGGATCGGCTTTGTCACGGTCGGCTTCGCGATCTTCATCGGGACGATCATCGGGGCGAGCGCGGGGTACGCCGGCGGGCGCACCGACAACATCCTGATGCGCTTCATGGACGTGATGCTCAGCTTCCCGAGCCTGCTCCTCGCGATCGTCATCGTGACCGTCCTCGGCCCGGGGCTCATCAACGCCCAGCTCGCGATCGGCATCGTCTCCATCCCGATCTACGCGCGGGTGATGCGCGCCTCGGTCCTCTCGATCCGCGAGCGGGATTACGTCACGGCGTCGCGGGCGCTTGGCGAAAGTGGCCGCGGCATCCTCTTCCGGCGCATCCTGCCCAACGCCCTGACCCCGCTCATCGTCCAGGCGACCCTCGGGATCGGCGGGGCGATCCTGGAGGTCGCCGCGCTCTCCTTTGTCGGCCTTGGCGCCGAGCCGCCGCTGGCCGAGTGGGGCTCCATGATCGCCGCCGACCGGCAGTTCATCACCACGGTCCCGACGCTGGTGCTCTTTCCCGGCTTCGCCATCACCTTGACGGTCCTCGCGTTCAACCTCCTCGGCGACGGCATCCGCGACGCGCTGGACCCGAGGCTCAACCGATGACGACCGTGACCCGCAACGGCGCGATCATCGAGGAGACGAGCGGTCCGGCGCGGGTCCGCCGCTTCACGGCGGGCGAGCGGCTCCTGGACGTCGAGGACCTCGTGACCTCGTTCTACACCCGCGACGGCGTGGTGCGGGCGGTCAGCGGGATCAGCTTCCACGTCGACCGGGGCGAGATCCTGGGCCTCGTCGGGGAGTCGGGCTGCGGCAAGAGCGTGACGTCGCTCTCGATCATGCGCCTCATCGCCAAGCCCGGCCGCATCGAGCGAGGGACGATCCGCTTCGAGGGCCAGGACCTCCTGACGCTCTCGGGCGAGGAGATGCGCAGAGTCCGCGGCGAACGGATCGCGATGATCTTCCAGCAGCCGACGTCGTCGCTCAACCCGGTCTGGATGGCCGGCCGGCAGATCGCCGAGGTCCTGGAGATTCACCGCGGGATGAAGCGCAAGGCGGCGCTCTCGCGGTCGCTCGAGCTCCTCCAGATGGTGGGCATCCCCGACCCCGAGCGGCGCCTGAGGGCCTACCCCCACGAGCTGTCCGGCGGCATGGCCCAGCGGATCATGATCGCGATGGCCCTCGCCTGCGAGCCCGAGCTCCTCATCGCCGACGAGCCGACGACGGCCCTCGACGTGACGATCCAGGCCCAGATCCTGGACCTGATGCGCCATCTCCGCGAGGAGACCGGCACGGCGATCATCCTCATCACCCACGACCTCGGCGTGGTCGCCGAGATGTGCGACAGGGTGGCGGTCATGTACGCCGGCGAGATCGTGGAGCAGACCGACGTCCACACCCTCTTCGCGCGGCCCAGCCACCCGTACACCCGGGGGCTCATCGGCTCGATCCCCGTGCCGGGCGTCATCCGCGACTCGCTGGAGGTCATCCCCGGCAACGTGCCGAACCTCATCGACCTGCCCCCCGCGTGCCGCTTCGCGCCGCGCTGCGTGATCCGCGTGGACGAGGCCGTCGCCGGCTGCACGGACATCCACCCCGAGCTCCGCGAGCTGGTGGCCGGGCACGAGGTCCGCTGCCTCCGCTACCACGCGGCGGACGGGACGACGCTCCGCGGGCCGGACGGGCCGGTCGCGTGATCGCGCCGGGCGCGGCCGCGCCGGCCGTCGCGGGGAGCGAGGCCGCGCCCCTCGTCGACGTGCGCGGCCTGGTCAAGCACTTCCCGATCAAGGGCGGCATCCTGCAGCGCCAGGTTGCGACGGTGCAGGCGGTCGACGGCGTCGACCTCGTCGTGCGCCGCGGCGAGACTGTCGGCCTGGTAGGCGAGTCCGGGTGCGGCAAGACGACCGTCGGGCGCCTCCTCCTGCGCCTCATCGAGCCGACCGCCGGGTCGATCGTCTTCGACGGCGTGGACATCACCCGGATCCGCGGCCCCGAACTCAAGCCGTACCGGCGCCGGATGCAGATCGTCTTCCAGGACCCGTACGCGAGCCTGGATCCCCGGACCCCGATCGGCGACAGCATCGGCGAAGGCCTGCGGATCCACGGGATCGGGAACGCGCGGGAGCGGGCAGCCCGGGTGAAGCGGATCATGGACATGGTCGGCCTGGAGCCCTACCACGCCCGTCGCTACCCTCATGAGTTCAGCGGCGGCCAGCGCCAGCGCATCGGGATCGCCCGGGCCCTCGTCCTCGAGCCGGACCTCGTGGTGTGCGACGAGCCGGTCTCGGCCCTCGACGTCTCGATCCAGGCCCAGGTGCTGAACCTCCTCAAGAACCTCCAGCGCGAGCTCGGCCTGACGTACGTCTTCATCGCTCACAACATGGGCGTGGTGGAGCACATCAGCGACCGCGTCGCCGTGATGTACCTGGGGCGGATCGCGGAGATCACCGACCGGGAGAGGATCTTCGCCGCGCCGCGCCACCCGTACACCCAGGCCCTGCTGTCGGCCATCCCGATCCCCAACCCGGAGCTGCGCCGCAGCCGGGTGATCCTGGGCGGCGACGTCCCCTCCCCGGTCAACCCGCCCGGCGGCTGCCGTTTCCATCCGCGCTGCTCGCTGCGGGCCGAGCTGGGGAATCCGAAGCGCTGCGAGGCGGAGGTCCCGGCGCTCGTGGAGGCCGGTGGCGACCAGCTCGTCGCCTGCCACTTCCGGGGTCCCGACGCTCCGCTCTCCTGAAAGCGTACGCCGCTCACCGCGGCCGTGAACCCGGAGCGCGGCCGGTCCCGGCCCCCGCCGCGCGCCGTCAGCTCGTCGTGCCGGCTGTGCGCGCTGCGGCGCCGATGGTCTCCGGCGTGACCTCCTCGGCGAAGTGGCAGGCCACCTGGTGGCCCGGCCGGACCTCCCGGAACTCCGGGACTGCCGTGGAGCACTGCACGGGGTTCCCGAGTCGCTCGCGGAGCCAGCATCGGGTGTGGAAGCGACAGCCAGGCGGCGGGTTCGCCGGCGACGGGATATCCCCCTTGAGGATGACCCGGCGCTTGCGGTTGCGGGGATTGGGGTCCGGCACCGCCGAGAGGAGGGCGACCGTGTACGGGTGCGCCGGGGCGTTGTAGATGTCGTCGACCTCGGCCAGCTCCACCAGCATGCCGACGTACATCACCCCGACCCGGTCGCTGATGTGCTCAACGACGGCCAGGTTGTGGGCGATGAAGAGGAAGGTGAGCCCCAGCTCCTGCTGCAGGTCGTCGAGCAGGTTGAGGACCTGGCTCTGGATCGAGACGTCGAGGGCCGAGACCGGCTCGTCGCAGACGACGAAGTCGGGATTGAGCGCCAGGGCGCGGGCGATGCCGATCCGCTGTCGCTGGCCGCCGCTGAACTCGTGCGGGTAGCGGTGAATGTGGCTCTGGTTGAGGCCGACGCGGGCAAGCAGCTCCCGGACCAGGTCCTCGCGCTTGGCCTTGTCCTTGAGGCCGTGGACGAGGGGGCCCTCGCCGACGATCTCGCCGACCGACATCCGCGGGTTCAGGCTGGCGTACGGATCCTGAAAGACGACCTGGAGGTCGCGCCGGACCCGCATCATCTCGTCGGCGCCGATCGCCTGCGGCTTGCGCCCGGCCTTGCGCTCCTGCGCGGTGGGAATGTCGAAGATGACCTGGTCCTTCACTGTGACGCGGCCCGACGTGGCCGGGATCAGGCGCAGGATCACCTTGCCGAGGGTGGTCTTGCCGCAGCCCGACTCCCCCACCAGGCCCAGGGTCTCGCCCTTGCGGACGTTGAACGAGACGCCGTCGACGGCCCGCACCGCGCCGATCTTCGTGATCCCGAGGAGGCCCCCGCGGATCTCGAAATGCTTGACCAGGTTGTCCACCCGCAGGAGCGTCTCGCCGGTGGCAAGGGCGGCCGCCGGCGATCCTGCCCCGGCCGGGTTGATGCTCTCCATCTCGACTCCGCTCATGGGGCGACGCTCAGGGCGGCGGCGGCCTCGAGGGCGACGTCGGCGGTCGCGTCGGGCCCGATCGACGGGGGCTCGCCCGCCTGCGTCAGCCAGCAGCGCGAGAGGTGGCCGACCTCGATCTCCTGCAGTGGCGGCGGTGTCTCGCAGACCGCCATCGCGTACCGGCAGCGCCGCTCGAAGAGGCAGCCCGTCGGCAGGTTCAGCGGGTTCGGGACGACGCCCTGGATCACCTCGAGACGCTTGCGCCGCTCGCCCATCCGGGGAAGGGAGGCCAGGAGGCCCTTCGAGTAGGGGTGATGGGGCCGCTCGAAGACCGTGTTGACGTCGGCCACCTCGACGAGCTTGCCGGCATACATGACCACGACGTCGTCGGCCATCTCGGCGATGACTCCCAGGTCGTGGGTGATCAGCATGATCGCCATCCGGTTGCGCTCCCGGAGGGCCTTCATGAGCTCGAGGATCTGGGCCTGGATCGTCACGTCGAGGGCCGTGGTCGGCTCGTCCGCGATCAGGAGCTCCGGGTTGGTCGAGAGGGCCATGGCGATCATCACGCGTTGGCGCATCCCGCCCGAAAGCTGGTGCGGGAACTCGCGGGCACGGCGCTTGGCGTCCGGGATCCCGACCTGGTCCAGCATCTCGACCGCCCGGTCGGCCGCCTCCCGCCGCGGGATCCCCTCGTGGAGGGAGATCGTCTCGCTGATCTGGTCGCCACAGGTGTAGACCGGGTTGAGCGACGTCATCGGCTCCTGGAAGATCATCGAGATGGCGTTGCCGCGGACGTCCCGCATCTCCTCGTCGGAAAGGCCGAGCAGGTCGCGACCGGCCAGCCGGATCGACCCCTCGAGGATCTTGCCGGGCCGCTCGATGAGCCGCATCACCGACAGGGCGGTGATGCTCTTGCCGCAGCCGGACTCGCCGACCACGCCCAGCGTCCCGCCGTGGCGGATCGCGAAGCTCACCCCGTCGACGGCCTTGACGACGCCGTCCTGGGTGTAGAAGTGGGTGCGAAGCCCGTCGACGGCGAGGAGCTCTCCCCCGCCGGTCGTGCGCTGCGTCATCAGTTGGCCTCGACGCGCTGGCGCGGGTCGAGCGCGTCGCGCAGGCCGTCGCCGAGGAAGCTCGCGGCGAGGACGACGAGGACGAGGGTGAGGCCGGGGTACCATGCCAGGAGCGGGTCGCGGTAGAAGTAGTCTTGGGCCTTCGTCAGCATGTTGCCCAGGCTCGCCTCCGGCGGCGTGATGCCGAAGCCAAGATACGAGAGGGCCGCCTCGACTACCACCGAGTCGGCGATCCCGAGGGTGGCCGCCACGACGACCGGGGCCATCGCCGAGGGGATCATGTGGCGCATCACGATCCGCCGGTCGCGGGCGCCGAGGGCGCGCGCCGCCTGGACGAAGTCCGCCTCGCGCAGCGACAGGAACTCCGCGCGCACGAGGCGCGCCGCGGTGGTCCAGCCCGTGAGGCCGATGGCGATGATGATGACCCAGGCGTTGCCGGTCCCCCAGAAGGCGACGAGCATGAGGATCAGGAAGAAGGTCGGGATCGAGAGGACGATGTCGACCAGGCGCATGAGCACGTTGTCCGTCCAGCCGCCGAAGTAGCC
>JAZDPM010000065.1:0-3728 GCA_043797725.1 Chloroflexota bacterium | reverse complement strand
AAGCGCTGGCTGGTCATGCCGCTCGCGCTGGCGGGCACGGCCGCCGGCGCCGACGGGCTCCTCATCGAGGTCCACCCGCGCCCGGCGGAGGCGCTGTCCGACGGCGAGCAGTCGCTGACACCGGATCAGTTCGCGGATCTCGCGGTCGCCGCACGCGCCGTCCACGGGCAGGTCCGCGCAATCCACGCCACGCGGGGGCCCGCGATGACGACCGACGCCCGCGCCTGATCCCATGGCCGCATCGTGCCCGCCGTGACCCCCGGATCCGCCATCGCCGTCCGCCCCGCCCTGCGGCTGCGCGGCGAGGTGCGGCCGCCCGGCGACAAGTCGGTCAGCCACCGGGCGCTCCTCCTCGCCCTCCTCGCCGAGGGCGAGAGCCAAATCTCCGGCGCCGGCGACGGACGGGACGTTCGCGCGACGGCAGGCGACGCGGCGGCCCTCGGGGCCACGGTGGAACGCCTGGGCGACGACCCGCGGGCGGTCGACTACCGCGTCGTGTCGCCCGGACGCGCCGGCCTTCGCGAGCCGGCCGGCATCCTGGACTGCCAGAACTCCGGGACGACCCTCCGCCTCACCGCCGGGATCCTGGCCGGGCTGCCGTGGTTCGCGGTCCTCGACGGCGACGGCTCCCTGCGGGCCCGCCCGATGGGCCGGGTCGCCGCGCCGCTGACCGAGATGGGCGCGATGGTCTGTGGGCGCGCCGGGGCCACCCTTCCCCCGCTGGCCATCACCGGGCGGGCGCCGCTGACGGCCATTGACCATGCCACCGTGGCCCCGGGCGCCCAGGTGAAGTCGGCGATCCTCCTGGCCGGGCTGGACGCGGATGGCACCACGACGGTCCGCGAGGCCGTGGCCACCCGCGACCACACGGAGCGGATGCTCCGCGCCCGCGGCGTTGCCGTGCGCACGGAGCACCTCCCGGACGGCGGCGCCATCCACGCCGTGGACGGTCCGGCGCGCGTCGGGCCGCTGGATCAGCAGGTGCCCGGCGACATCTCCGGGGCCGCGTTCTGGCTCGTGGCGGCCGCGATCCACCCCGACGCCGAGCTGACCCTCCGGAACGTCGGCACGAACCCGACCCGGCGTGCGATCATCGACCTGCTGCGACGGATGGGCGCCGAGATCGAGGTGCGCCCCGTCGGCGCGGCGGGCGACGGGGAATGCGGCGAGCCGGTCGCGAACCTCATCGTTCGGAGCAGCAGGCTGTGGGGGATCGACGTGACGGCCGCCGAGGTCGCCACGGCGATCGACGAGATCCCGGCTCTCTGCCTTGCCGCCGCCGTGGCGAGCGGGCGAACCACGATCCACGGGCTCGGGGAGCTGCGCCACAAGGAATCGGACCGGGTCGCCGGAATCGCGGCCGGGCTCGCGGCGCTGGGCGCACGAGTGACGGTCGATGGCGACACGATCGAGATCGACGGCGGCCGTACGCTCACGGGAGCGACCGTCGAGACGCATGACGATCACCGCCTGGCGATGGCCTTCGCGGTGGCCGGTCTCGTGGCGCGCGGCGAGACGATCATCCGCGACCCGGGGTCGGCCGACGTGTCCTACCCGGGCTTCTTCGGAGAGCTGGAAAGGGTGCGTGCATGACGAAACGAGTCGTCCTCATCGGCCATCCGGTCGCCCATTCGCTCTCCGGTGCGATGCACCAGGCGGCGTTCGACGCGGCCGGCATCCCGGCCACCTACGAGCTGTGGGACAGGGCCCCGCTGGAGCTCGCCGACGCGATTGCCGAGCTGCGCTCCGACGACTTCCTGGGGGCCAACGTCACCATCCCCCACAAGGAGAAGGCAGCCACCCTCGTCGATCGCCTGACCGAGGAGGCGCACGCCACCGGCGCCGTCAACACGATCACCCGCGAGGGGAAGCGCCTCGTGGGCCACAACACGGACGTGCCGGGCTTCCAGGTCGCCCTCGAAACCCTGGTGGGGAAGCAGCGGATGCCCCGCCAGGCGGTGGTCCTCGGCTCCGGCGGCGGGGCGCGCGCCGTCGTCCACGGGCTGGTCGCCGAGGGCTTCCAGCGCATCGTCGTCTTCAATCGCCACCTCCACCGGGCGGAGGCGCTCGTTCGCTTCTTCACCAGGAGCGCGGCCCACATGGAGCTCCGGGCAATGCCCTGGCACGAGTCGATCATCGAGGCCGAGCTGGCCAAGACGAAGGTGCTGGTGAACGCCACCTCGGTGGGCCTCCACGGCGACGAGAGCCCGATCCTCGCCGAGCTGATCCCGCCCGACCTCCTGGTGATGGACCTCATCTACAACCCGCCGCGCTCGCGGCTCCTGCGCGACGCGGTCGCGGCCGGCTGCCAGGTGCTGAGCGGCGAGGTGATGCTCCTCCACCAGGGCGCCGCGGCCTTCACCCTGTGGACGGGCCAGGCAGCGCCCGTGGAGCTCATGCACGAGAAGCTCGCCGCGGGCCTCGCCGCCGCCGATGCGGCCGAGGGCGGGGCGGCCGACGAGGGCGCCGGCACGGCCGGGGAGCCGGGGGCCTGACGGTCGGTATGACCGGCTTCCGATTCCTGACGGCCGGGGAGTCGCATGGGCCCGCGCTCGGCGTCACCCTGGAGGGCCTGCCTGCCGGAATCTCCGTGACGGCCGATGCGATCGCCGTCGACCTGCGCCGCCGCCAGGGCGGCTACGGCCGCGGCGCCCGCCAGGCGATCGAGCAGGACCGCGCCGAGATCCTGGCCGGGGTCCGCCACGGGCGCACGATCGGGTCACCCGTCCTGCTCCTCGTCCGCAACCGGGACTGGGAGAACTGGACCCGGGTCATGCAGGTGGAGCCGCTCACCGACGAGGAGGCCGCTGAGCTGGCCGCCCTCGCCGAGGGCGGGGCGAAGCGGTCCCAGCCCGTGACCCGGGTGCGTCCCGGCCACGCGGACCTGGCCGGCGCCCTCAAGTACGACTTCGACGACGTCCGGCCGATCCTGGAGCGCGCCTCGGCCCGCGAGACGGCCGCGCGCGTGGCTGCGGGCGCGGTCTGCCGGTCGTTCCTCGCCGAGCTCGGGATCGAGGCCTGGTCGTTCACCGCCGAGGTCGGCGGGGTCGCGGTCGACCGTGCGGCATGCACCCGCTCGCGCAAGGAGGCCGAGGCGTCGCCCCTGCGCTGCCCGGACCCGGCGGCCGAGGCGCGGATGATCGCCCGCATCGACGAGGCACGTTCGCTCGGCAACACGGTCGGCGGCGTCTTCGAGGTGGTGGCCCACGGCCTGCCCATCGGCCTCGGCAGCCACGTCCACTGGGACCGGCGTCTCGACGGCGCGCTGGCGGCCGCGATCATGAGCATCCCGAGCGTGAAGGGCGTGGAGATCGGGCTCGGGTTCGAGCAGACGCGCCGCCTGGGCTCGGAGGTCCACGACGTGATGGAGGGACGCGACGCCGCGGGCGGCTGGATCCACCGCTCGAACAACGCGGGCGGCCTCACCGGCGGGATCACGAACGGCGAGCCGCTCGTGGTGCGGGGTGCCGTGAAGCCGATCTCCACCCTCGCCCGTCCCCTCCCCTCCGCGGACCTCCTGACCGGCGAGACGGTCGAGAAGGCCCACTACGAGCGAAGTGACATCTCGGTCGTCCCGGCCGCCGGCGTGATCGGCGAGGCGATGGTGCTCCTAACCCTGGCCCGGTTCGTCCTGGAGAAGACCGGCGGCGACTCGCTGGCCGAGGTTCGCGACAACCTGGACCGCTACTGCGAGCGGATCGGGCGCGGGCCGGCGGCTTCGTCCGCGG
>JAZDPM010000035.1:0-6819 GCA_043797725.1 Chloroflexota bacterium | reverse complement strand
CGCCCGCGCGGCCGGGCTCGGCGCCAGGCGCTCCGCCACTCCGACCAGCGCCGCGATCCCCTCCCGTCCGTCGGCCGCCAGCCCCGCCCCGACGGCGGCGAGGACTGCGGCGCCGGCGACGGACGCCTCGGCGACCCGGGGCACGACCACCTCGACCCCCACCACGTCCGCCTTCACCTGGTTCCACAGCCGGCTCGCGGCCGTGCCCCCCGTGACCCGCAGCTCCGTGAACGGCAGCCCCGCGGCCACCGCCGGCGCGGCCACGTGGCGCAGGGCGAAGGCCGCCGCCTCGAGCATCGCCCGCACCAGGTGGGCCCGGCGATGGCGCAGCGTCAGGCCGACGAACGCTCCGCGCGCCGCCGGATCGTGGAGCGGCCAGCGCTCGCCCGCGAGGTAGGGCAGGAAGAGGAGCCCCCCGGCACCGACCGGGGCCGTCGCCGCCTCGGCGAGCAGCTCGGCGATCGTTGCTGCGCCGCCGAGGGCGTCGCCGACCAGCCAGTCGAGCGCCCTGCCCGTCCCGGCCATCGCCCCGCCGACATAGTGGAGGCCGGCCAGCGGCGCGGAGCCCGTCCAGAGCGGGGGCACGACGACCGGGTGCTCGACGTAGAGCCCGAAGCCGCCCGACGTCCCGCCCGTGTCGATCGCCTGGCCCGGCGCCGTGAGCCCGGCGCCGAGGAACGTCGCGATCGCGTCGTTCGCACCGGCCACGACCGGCAGGTCCAGCGGAAGGCCCAGCTCCGCAGCCGGCCCGGCCCGGAGCCCGCCGATTACCGTGCCGGACCGGACCGCCGGCGGGGCGATTCGCTCGTCGAGCCCGGCGGCCCTTGCCTCCGCCGCGGTGATCGCCTCCGACGGGTCCTGCAGCGACGCGGCGGCGATCCCCGTGAGGCGGACCGCCAGGTGGTCCCACGCCGAGAGGAACCAGGCGGCGCCCTCGGCAACCTCCGGGCGAAGCGTCGCGAGGAGGCGCGCCCGGCCGAGCAGCCCCACCACCCAGCCCTGCCGGCCGATGGCGGCCGCAGCCGCGGCCGTCTGATTGCCCGCGCGCCGGTCGAGCCACGTGATGGCCGGCGCCAGGGCGTGGCCGGCAGCGGTGGTCGCCACGAGCGTGGGACCCTGGCCGACGACGCAGATGGCGATCGGCTCGACCGGGCCGTCCACCGCGGCCTGGGCCCGGGCGATGCCGATCCCGCGGACGAGCGCCGTCCACCAGGCATCCGGGCGCTGCTCGGCGCGACCCGGGACGCCATCGAGCAGCAGGGCGTACGGGACCCGGGCAAGACCACGAAGGCGCCCGTCCGGGGAGAGGACGCCCGCCTTCACGGCCGAGGTCCCGAGGTCGACGGCGACGAGGGAGCGAGGATCGGCGGTCACGAGCGCGATGGTAGGGGCCCCTAGAGCATCTTGCCGGGCGGCTCAAGGTAGGCCGTCTCGTCGCGCCGATGCGCCTCCAGGTCCGCGCCGTCGGTGGTCAAGCGGAGATCCGGGAGGGCCGCCCGGAGGGCCACCAGGAACGGGGCCGTCATGGCGCCGCCGGCGCCTCCTAGCGCTCGCCCGTCCGGCGGCCGACGACCCACCACGCCACGGGGAACGCGATCCCCGCCAGGGCGAGCTTGAGCAGGTCCCCGAAGACGAACGGGGCGAGGCCCTTGTCGATCGCCGCCGGGAGGTCGAACCCGGTCGCGGCCATCAGCCACGGGATGCCGAGGATGTAGATGGCGAGGTTGCCCACGACCATCGCCACGACCGCGCCGCCGACGTGGCGATCCCAGCCCAGCTCGGCCAGCCGACCCACGACCGCGCCTGCGAGCAGGAAGCCGAGCAGGTAGCCGCCGGTGGCGCCCAGGAACCAGCGCCCCTCCTCGAGGCCGATGTAGGTGTCGAGGCCCGAGTTGCTGCCGGCGTAGACGGGGAGGAGGAGGCCGAGCATGAGGTAGAGGGCGACGGCGAGGACGCCGCGGCGGAAGCCCAGGGCGCCGCCGACGAGGAGGACGGCGAACGTCTGGGCCGTGATCGGGACGGGCGAGGTCGGCAGCGTGACCCGGATGTCGCCCGGGAGGACGACCGCCTGGCCCGCCAGGACCAGCTGGACGTTTGCCGTCAGGGCGATGAGCACGGCGCCGGTCACGACGAGCCCGATGTGCCGCGCCCGGGTGCTCAGTCGCTCGCCGACGGCGATCGGGACCAGGAAGTCGCCGATCGTGATCCCCCGCTCGGCGGCGGGCAGCCGGTTGAGGCGCTCGGTCGCGAGGGACATCGACTGGTCACGCTCCCCGTGGGCGGCCGACGGCCGCAGTGCGCGGAGTCTACCAGCGCGCGGGCGGGCGTCTCACTCGCGCACCAGGGTCCGGACGATCTCCACGCGGGCGGCGAGGCGGGCCGGGTAGAGCGCCGCCAGGATGGCCAGGATCACGCCCCCGCCCAAGGCCAGGCCGGCCACCGCCCACGGCGGCTCGAAGGGGATCGCGGCGCCGCTTGCCAGGAGCACGAGGGCGGCACCCGCGAGGAGCCCCGTGACGGTGCCCATGAACGCACCGACGAACCCGAGGATCGCGGCCTCGAGCACCACCAGGCGCCACGCCTGGCGACGGGTGAGACCCATGGCGCGGAGGAGCGCCAGCTCGCGGAGCCGCTCGACGACGTTCATCGCCAGCGTGTTGACGATGCCCAGGGCCGCGACGATGAGGGCGACCGCCCCGAGTGCAGCCAGGAGCGCCGCCCGGCGATCGATCGTCGCGCCGATCGCCCCGGCCGCCTGGCCGAGGGTCGCCGGCTCCAGGGCAAAGCTCCGGGCGACAGCCTCCACGGCCGGCCGCGCCGTCGCCTCCTGGCCGGGCGCGAAGCGGATGGCGAACGCGTCGGCGCCCAGCACGCCGAGCCGTTCCGTCGCATCACGCCAGCCGATGAGAATCGATTCGCCGACGGCGCCGGGGATCGTCCGCTCGGCGATCGCGACCACCGTGAGGTCCATCGAGCCGATCCCGACGAGGGTCGACCCGACCGTGATCCCACGGCGATCGGCCAGGCTCCGCGGCACTATCGCCGCTCCCCCCGCGTCGAGACTCGCGAACACCGCGCTGCGGTCGCCCGCCGCGAGAGACAGACGAGCGTCTGCCAGCAGATCGGCACCGACCACGGCCACGGCGTCGGTCCGAATGCCGCCGAGCGCGATCGAGAAGCGGCCAAGGGGGCTCACCCGGGCCACGCCCGGGACTGCGGCGATCTCGGCGACGGCCGGCTCGTCCGCGGCGACGGGCCGGATGGACGTGAGGAGCAGCTGGCCCGGAACCACCTCCTCGAGCCACGCGGTGGCGGCCTGGCGCGTCGAGTCGGCGACACCCGCGAGGGCGACGAGGACCGCGAGCGCCACGGCCAGCGCCCCCACGGTCAGCGCCGTCCGACTGCGGTCGCGGGTGAGGGAGCCGCGGGTCAGGCGCTCCTCCGCGGGCAGGAAGGGCCGGGCCAGCTGCCCCGCGACCCGCCCGAGCGGGCCGGTGATGAACGAGGAGAGGAGAGCAACCCCCACGAACATCGCGAAGACGGCCAGCGGGCGAAGCAGGCCCGGGCGACCCGTCGCGGCGCCGGGCCACAGGAGGAGACCCACGACGCCGACGACGGCGAAGACGAGGAGGAGCCAGCGAAGTCGAGCCCGCAGCACGGCCGCCTGGTCGGCCCGGATCTGGAGTGCGACCATCGGCGAGATCCCGCCCGCCCGGAGCGCCGGCTCGACCGCTGCCGCAAGCGTCACCGCGAGGCCCAGGAGAACGCCGAGCGCGACGGCCGCGGGCGGCACCGACAGGTCGCCCAGGAGCACCCCGCCGGATCCCGCCAGGAGCGCCATGGCCCCGGCTCCCATGGCGATGCCGACCAGCGCGCCGAGGAGGGCCCCGACGACGCCGAGGTGCATCGCGGAGAGAACGACCATGAGGGTCACCTGGCGGCGGGTCATCCCCGCGGCCCGGAGGAGCCCGACGTCGCGGGTGCGCTCGGCAACCGTCATCGAGAGGGCGTTGAAGATCACGAAGGCGCCACCGAAGAGCGTGACGGCGGCGACCAGGGCGATCGCGACCCGGATGTCCGCTGTCGCCGCCTCCAGGCCGGCCGCCACGTCGGCGGGCGTGCTGATCGTGTACGGCTCGCTCCTGAGGCGCTCCGCCAGCCTCGCGATGACGATCGGTCCCGCCGCTCCATCGGCGAGCAGGACCTCCACCGCGGTCACCCGGTCGGTGGCGAACAGGGCCTGCGCGGCCTCGAGGGGCACGACCATGCTCCGACCCGCCGGGTCGGGATCGGCGGCGGAAGGGGCAAGGATGCCCACGACCCGGAACTCGGTGGGGGCTGAGGACGGGTCGCCGAGGAGCGTGATCGTGTCCCCGACCACGAGGCCGTTGTCGCGGGCGAGCGTCGCCGAGACGAGCGCCCCGTGGTCGTCGCCCGTGCCCAGCGGCGCCCCGACCTCGAGCGGCCGATCGTGGATCGCCGGGTCGGCGGCGCGCTCCACGCCGACGACCGTCACGGGCGTGGGCAATGTCGCGCCCACCCGGTCCGGCAGCGGGTACGTCCGGCGCTCCAGGGTCGGGCCGACCGCCGCCACGCCGGTTGTCGTGGCGATCGCGGCCACCGTGGCAGCGGACAGCCCCTGCTCCGCGAAGGCCGACACGCGGACCTCCGCGCGACCCATGATCTCGCCGACGCTGCGCTCGATCGCCGAGTCGAGCGCGGCATTGAGGATCAGGGAGGCCACGAGGACGCCCGTCCCGAGGGTGATCCCGAGGACGGTCAGGACCGTCCGAAGGGGCCGGGCGAGCAGGCTCCGGCGAGCCAGCCAGTTCGACAGCCGCACGGCTCAGAGGCCCAGGGCGGCGAGGCGCACGATGAGCGGGCCGGCCGCATGGTCAGCCCGGCGCCCCAAGACGATCTCGTCGCGGACGGCGCCGTCGTGCAGGACCAGGACGCGGTCGGCATGGGCGGCGGCCTTGGCGTCGTGGGTGACCAGCACGACGGTCTGGCCCCGCTCCGCGCACAGGCGCCACAGCATGTCGAGGATCTCGGAACCGGTCGCGTAGTCCAGGTTGCCGGTCGGCTCGTCCGCCAGCAACAGGGCCGGACGATGGACGAGCGCCCGGGCGAGGGCGACGCGCTGCTGCTCGCCGCCCGACAGCTGGTCCGGGCGGTGGTCCTGCAAGTTGGCGAGGTCGACCGCCTCGAGCATCTCCCGGATCGCCGTCGCTTCCTCGCGTCCGCCCGGATCGCGGCCCGCCACGATGAACGGCAGGGCGACGTTCTCGCGCACCGAGAGGATCGGAACCAGGTTGAAGAACTGGAACACGAAGCCGGTCTTCTCTCGGCGCAGCTTCGTGGCAGCGTCGTCGCTGAGACGGCTCACCGTCACACCGTCGAGGATCACCTCGCCGGAGGTGGGCTGGTCCAGGCAGCCGAGAATGTGGAGGAGTGTGCTCTTGCCGGAACCCGACGGCCCCATCACGGCCACGAACTCACCGCGCTCGACCGCCAGAGAGACGCCACGGACGGCGTTGACGTTCGCCGCGGCCATGTCGTAGGTCCGGACGACGTCGCGGGCCTCCAGGATGGTCGGCATCAGGCGGGTCCTCCGATCGACGCCGGGCGGGGGCGCATCGCCGGCGCCTGAGTCTAGCACCGGCCCATGGCGCGATCGGCCGCCCGGAGGGCGGCTGCCGTCAGGCGCCGAAGAGGAACCGGAAGATGGCGTCGATCAGGCCGTCCAGCAGGCCGGCGGCCGGGGCCGGGACCGAGGCGGGTTCCATGACCCGGTACGACCGATCCGGCGGTGGGACGTCGACGTGCGGAGTGTCAACCTCCGGCTCGCTCCGGAAGGGCGGCTCAAAGCTCGGCGAGGGCGTCTGGGTCGGGGTCGGGGCGGGGGTCGGGGTCGGGGTCGGCGTGGGCGTGGGCGTGGGTTCCGGGGCCGGAGTCGGTTCCGGCGTCGGCTCGGGGGTGGGCTTCGGGGTCGGGGCCGCCGTGGGGACCGCCGTCGGCGTCGCCCGCGGTGTCGGCTTCGGGGTGGGCGTCGGGGTCGGCTTCGGGGTCGGCTTCGGGGTCGGCTTCGGGGTCGGCTTCGGGGTCGGCTTCGGGGTCGGCTTCGGGGTGGGGACCGCCGCGCCCCCGCACTTGTCGGCGAAGAGAACCGTGAACATCTTCTTGTCGCTGTCGCCCTTGTAGGCACCGATCCCGATCACGTCCCATGCCTTGCCCACGACGTTGGAGCGGTGCCCCGCCGAGTTCATGAACATCCCCTGGACGCCTTGCGCGGCCGTGTCGTCCGGGCCGGTGATCCAGCCGATGTTCTCCCCGGCCACGTTGAAGCAGTACCCCTTGTCCTGCAGGACGCCGAAGACGTCGCCGGTCCCCGGGATGGTGTGGCTGAAGTAATCGCGGACGATCATGTCCTTGCTGCGCCAGCGGGCGATCGAGGTGAGGGTCGAATCGAGCCTGAGAGCGGGAACGCCGGCGACTGCGCGCGCCTGGTTGGTCAGCTGGACCAGCTCGGCTTCCGCTGCGGCGTCCCACGCGGCGGCGTCCCACGCTGCGACCGGAGCCGGCAACGCGAAGACGCCGACGGCGGTGGCCAGGAAGGCGGCCGCGACGAGCGCCACGGGGCCCCTCAGCGGCGACCGGCGTTGGATGGGGTACGTCACGCCTGAACCGTACCGCTCGACCTCGCCGGATTCCGTCGCCCGATGGTCCCGGCCGGGTGCCAGACGGTAGTCCGGGCAAGGTCCCCGCAGAACCCGGAGGCGGTGCCGCGCACCGTTCCCAACGCGATGCCGGGAGGCCGCC
>JAZDPM010000017.1:0-3619 GCA_043797725.1 Chloroflexota bacterium | reverse complement strand
CCGCCTCGCGATCGACCGGTTCGTGGAGGCCTACAATCCGACCGCCACCCCGTTCGAGTGGACGAAGCGCGAGGTCCACCAGGTCGACCTCAGTCGCTCTTACGCTAACTTAGGCGAGTAAGTACTAGCTTTGTCGATCGAGGACATCCACGCCGTCGCATCTACCGCGCTCACCGATGGATTCGATGACAAGAAGTGCGACTTGGTCTACGTGGATCGCGATCTCGGCCGAGCCGTCATTGCGCAGGGATACATGGCAGCCGATCCGACAAAGCCAGCTGCGCCGTCGAACAAGGCCAGTGACCTGAACACCGCCGCAGGTTGGCTGCTGGGTTCGGATCTCGGCGATCTTCCGGTCCATCTCCGGCCAGCCGCATCTGAGCTCCGCTCGGCACTTGACGACCGATCACTAAGCTTGCAATTTAACGACCGTCAGGCGGCCTTCTTGATCACCGGGTAGCGGGGAGCAGGTCCGCGCCGGCTGCCCTTGGGCCGCCCCGGTCCCGCCTTGGTGGGTTTCGGCGCTCTGGCCGGGGTGCCGAGGATCTGCACCAGTCGGCGGAAACCCCGGCGGACCCGGGTCGGGGTGAACCGGTCGGGATCGCGCGGGGGCTCCCAGGGCAGGCGGCAGTCGGCCACGAGACCCCGGGCGAGGCGGAGCTGGGTGTAGGCTGCGACGACGAGCCAGGTCCAGCGGTCGGCCTGTTCGGGCAGACGGACGCGGGGCGTGGTCCAGCCCAGGGTGTGCTTGACGAAGCGCAGGGTGTGCTCGATGTCAAAGCGGTGGATGTAGGCCCGCCAGCAGACATCGAGATCGGGCAGGCCGGGTCCCGACCACCACAGCCAGAGCGTCTTGAGCGTGCGGCCGGTGGGTCTGGGGAGGTGCTCGACCGCGACCCGGATGACCGTGCCCCGCACGATCGGCGGGCCGTCGTCGCCGGCCCAGCGTCCGCGGCGCGCGAGGCGGGGGTGGAGGCCGTGCCAGGCCTGCACCTCGACCCGGCCGTAGCCGGCGTCGGAGGTCGTGAGCGCCGCGGCGGGGGCCGGCCAGCTCGCCGGGTCGGCGCAGGCGAAGCGCTCCCCGTGCCGGCGGGGTCGCCCACGCGTCCCCGGTGTCGGCGGGACGGGGTCAGTCGCGAAGACCCGGTCGGAGCGGATCCGCACGAGGACCTGGGCCCGCGTGCCGGCGAGGTCGACCGAGAGGGCGATCGGATCGTAGCCGGCGTCGAAGACGAACAGCGGCACCGAGCCGTCGGTCCCGAGCCGGCCGACGAGGGCCGCGACCTGGCCGGCGGTGGCCCGCCCGGCGTCCTCGGTGGGATGCATGCGCCGGACGTCGAGGGGCGCGGTCCACGAGTCGCGCTGCCAGTTGAGCCCGGCGATCCAGCTGTAGTTCCAGCCGGCCACGATCGGCTGGCCGGCCGAGTGGCGTGAGGGGTGGTGGTAGTAGCCGCGCCCGGGGCTGCACTCGGCATCGCAGCGGGGCCAGCTGCTCGCGTCGACCGCGAAGACCGCCGGCCAGTCGGCCGGGCGCCACGCGGCGAGCAGGTCGCGCAGCGCCTCCTCGGCGATCCGGCCCCGCCGCAGCGCCCCGTACGTGCTCCCCCAGCCGCGGCGGAACGCCGACTCCAGGCTGAGATGGGGCGGGGGTGCCGTGGCCATGGCCTCCCCGGCGACGAGCGTGTCGGCCAGCTCGAAGGACGCGTCGACCCGCCGGGTCAGGCAGCCGTAGAGGCCCTGCCGGAAGGACCTGAGCGTCGCGCGCTCGGCGAGGTGATCGGTGACGCTGACCGGTCCTGCGGTGTCCATGCAGCCTCCCCGGGGTTGTGGGTGGTCGGACCGTATATATACTGTCCGACACACCGTAGCAGAATCAGCGCGACCCCGAAGGAGACCCATGACCAGGCACCGCGATCCAGGGGCGGCCCTCGCCGAGCTCGAGGGCCGCTACGCCGCTCTCGCCCGATCCCTCGGGCAGATCGGGTTCATCAGCTCAGGCAGCCTCACCCAGCGGTCCACCCACTGCAACAAGCGGGGCTGTCGCTGTGGCGGGGTGCCGCCCCGCCTGCATGGCCCCTACTGGCAGTGGACCGCCAAGGTCGCGGGGCAGACCGTCACCCGGCGGCTCAGCGACGCCGAGGCGGCCCGCTACCGCGAATGGATCGCCAACGACCGCCGGTTGCGCCGCACCGTGGCGCAGATGCGCGAGGTCGCGGGGCAGGCCCGGGAGATCATCCTGGCGGCCGAACCGGCCGGGAGCTCAGCCCCGTGAGCGATGGGGCCACGGCCGGCCTCGTCGTTAAATCGCAAGCTCAGCTTGTGATTAAACCCGTGGGGCGGTCTTCTTGATCGCCGGATAGCGCGTCCGGGGCGGCCGGCGGGTGCCCTTGGGGCGACCCGGGCCGGGCTTCGAGGGTTTCGGGGGACTGGCCGGAGTGCCGAGGATCGTACGAAGCCGGCGAAACCCCCGGCGCACGCGCGCAGGGGTGAGCTGGGCAGGCGTGAGCGGTCGCTCCCACGGCAGGCGGCGGCCGTCGACGAGACGGCGGGCGAGGCGCAGCTCCGTGTAGGCGGCGACGACGAGCCAGGTCCAGCGATCGGCCTGCTCAGGGGTCCGCAGCGCCGGCGTCGTCCAGCCGAGGGTGTGCTTGGCGAAGCGGAATGTGTGCTCGAGGTCGAAACGCCGGACGTACGCGCGCCAGCAGGTGTCGAGGTCGGGCGCCCCTGGTCCCGACCACCAGAGCCAAAGGGTCTTCTTCGCCCGGGCGGTCGGCTTCGGGAGATGCTCGACCTCGACCCGGATGACGGTGCCCCGCACGATCGGCGCGTGGGCACCGACCCAACGCCCGCGGTTCTGGAGCTTCGGATGCAGGCCACTCCAGGCCGCCACCTCGACCCGGCCGTAGCGCGGATCGTCGCAGGCGAGGGCGGCGTCGGGCGTGGGCCAGGAGGCCGGGTCCGCGCAGGCGAACCGGGCCCCGTGGCGCCGCGGCCGGCCGACGGTCCCCGGTGGCGGCGCGACGGGATCGGCGTAGAAGAGCCGGTCGCCGCGGATGCGGACGCAGATCGCCGCCCGGACGTCAGCGAGGCCCGCGCCGAGCGCGATCGGGTCGTAGCCGGCATCGAACACGAACAGCGGAACCGGGCCGTCCGCGCCGAGCCGATCGGCAACACGACGAACCTGGGCGAGCGTCGCGTCCACCACATCGGCGGCGGGAGACAGCCGGGCGACGTCGAGCGGCGCCGTCCACGAATCGGGCGCGAAGGACAGGCCCGCGATCCACTGGTAGGACCAGCCGGCCACGATTGGCTGGCCGGCGGAGTGGCGCGACGGGTGGTAGTAGAAGCCGCGCTCGGGGCTCGTCTCCGCGTCGCAGCGCGGCCAGGTGGAGGCGTCGACCGCGAACACGGCCGGCCAGTCGGTCGGCCGGACCGCGAGGAGGGCCGTCCGGAGCCGTCCGGCGTCGATCCGCCCGCGTGCGAGCGCCTTGTACAGGCTGCCGTGGCCGCGCCGGAACACCGGCTCGAGGCTCAGGGACGGCACCGAGCCGACCGGCGCAGCGGCATCGAGCATCGCGTCCGAGAGCTCGAAGAGTGCGTCCCGCCAGCCACCGAGGCC